>JBBSJZ010000099.1:0-14217 GCA_038256795.1 Pirellulales bacterium
GAATTCGCTGGAGGGCCAGCGGCGACATCCGTCGCGGGCGCGGCACCTGCGGCTTGGTCGGGATGGTGGCTGGCATGTTCTTCGGGAGACATCTGACCGTAAGCGGGGTGAGTCCACATCAATCCGACAAGCAAACCAAAAATGCTCCACTGAACCGCAATTAAGAAAGCTCCCGTGAAAAAGAATTGCAATTTTTTCGACTTGGCATTTTGGGATTGAGATTCCACTCTTCCATTCGTGATTTGTCTTTCGCTTGACCTACTCATGTTGTATCTCCGGATTGTTGTAAGCTGACAATCGCCACTTGAAAGTTGTTCCCTTGCCAATCGCCCTGCCAATGAAATGTAAACGCGATCGAGTCACCGGGCTGCAAACCATCCGAGGGCAAATCTCCGAACCAGCAACCGAGATCTGTGTCACGCATCTCCAGGTCATTCGCAGTCACCCAGCCGTCAAGGCTCCAATGAATGGTCGCCGCTCTATCAGTGATGATGCGGAGCGTTTTTCCGGGAGTGATTTGTTGCAGTTGATGAGCGAACGTCCAGATTTCAAACGTGCTGTTTGTCTTGGACTTGGCGTAACGCTGATAGGCCGGCTCGATGCGGTCGAAACAAACGCCATCTTTGTGACTGCGCACTAGCGACACATATTCCGCATGAGCCCAACAGAGTGGCATGGCCGAGCCAGTCGGATCACCTCGTTTCAGCCCACCATTGGGCAAGTCGTCTGCATCCCAAAGTTGTTCCGGTAACATGCCGCCCGCGTTGGCGAATTTTTCCATCGTTTCGATGAAGGGCATTGGATCGCGTCCAGCCGCCAACTCGTAATGACCGCGCTCGCCTGTCAAAATTGGCCACGAGCGACCTTCACCCGTGCCATCGTATGCGCTGCCATCAGGCTTCTCGCCATATCCATCGTGATTGTAGCGCCGCCAACATGGCCCTTGAGGAAGTTCGCGTTTGAGCACCTGATCAATCACGACCACTGAATCGACAATTAGCGGGTCATTTGCCGCGCGAACGCCCAGGCGGACAAGCTGAAGAAAATCGCCACCCACGATGTTGCGTGCCGGATGTTGCCCGCCACCATTGCCGATAACAATTTCCGCGTGATTCGGATCTGGCGCTGCGACGACTTGATTTGAATCAGCGGGCGTGATGCGTATGTAATGTCGCAGTTTGCCCTCGACCAGTTCGCCGCGACTGGTGACCGTCCAGTCTTCTAAATGCGACGAAAGCCAGTCGGCATAAACGAGCAAGAAGTCCGCATTGGGTTTATCGTTTCTGCCATTTGCAAATTCAGCCGCGCACACTAGGCTCGCGATGATGGTTGCCAATGTCGATGGCGAGTAACCAGAGTTCTCTTCCCATCGTTCCTGAGCCGTCACTGGCCCGTGCAGTATCAAAAAACTCGCGGCGCGCGAAACTAATGTCCAAGGATCGAATTGTCGCAATGCGTTGGCCCGCTGCAATCGCCAGGCGAGCAGAATCGGTACCGCAACTTCATCCAGTTGAATACCGGTCCAGTAGGGAATCCCGCGAATCGAACTGTTTTGCGGCAGCCGTCCATCGTCGGCTTGAATACACGCCAGCCAGATTAACGCCCGCAAAGGCGACTCCGTCTGCCAACAGGCCAGCAGCCCCGTGGCGGTTTGCACCATGTCCCGCGCCCAGACCAGATGGTAACCTCCGCTGTCGCTGTCATCTTTGGTTTCGCCCCATGGAATGCTTAGCGAGGCCACGAACGCACCTTGAAAGGTCTTGTCCTCGTGTGCCAGCAATACGCACCGACTCAAGCACATCAGCTCGCCTTTATCTTTGGTGTGCGTGCTCCAATCGTCGTCGGAGCCAGTACGCCGCCATTGGCTGACATACTTCTCGCGCTGGTCGGCAAATGGCGTCGCGAGCGCTTGCAGGAGATGCGAGCACGCGCTGTGTGAATTGTGCCCGAAGCCCACGGCCAAAGTGAACTCGTGAGCCTCCGATAAATCAATCTCTCCGATCAACGCGACGTTGCCGTCCTCGGCCTGTCCGAATTCCCAATCCATATTGAAGTTGTCCATCAAGTCTTGCCAACCATCGCTGACGCCGACGTAACCGACGGAACGACGGGTGAAATCCGGCGCGCAGCCAAAGGACATATCCGTGTCTTCGCGTTGGACTTCAAAGAGCTTCCGTCCGCCCAATCCGCACAACATTGCCGAGTTGTGTTTGCCAGTTCCCTTCATGTGTGGAGCAAGCAATGCGTAAAGATGCAGTTTGCCCTGCAGCTTCGTGTCCAGAGTTTCCAGCCGCGTATGCATCAGCAAAACAGATGAATGTGGATCAACCACGATTTCCTTGACGAGGCGATAGCGGCCTTCGCGGTCGGAATTCGTGAGCCGATACAAAAGCGAATTACGCTCCGGGTATTCAATTTGATGCAGCGTGTCGCGACGTTCCTCATGACAAAACGATTCGCCATCGGTGATCAGAAACTGTAAATCACGAGTATTGGGAGTATCGACATGTGGGAAATAGATTTCGTTGACGATTCCGTGACTAAGCGTGAACCAAATACGAGAACTGCTGTGATAGGCCGTGCCGATGCCATCCTTGGCGCTGGATGTCCAGCGAGGTTCGATTCCCGGTGCCCCGTCGGCGATGGTGTTTCTGGTCATAGGTTTCCTTCACCAATTTGGGGCAATGCCTTTACTTCTTCTACTTCTTCGTTCTCTTTTTCCTTCTCATTCGGCGTCACACCCTTCATCTCCATCGAGAGAAAGACGTTCAACCCCGTACGAATCACCGCGACCGCGCCTAGTTGGCCTATCTGATCCCAAGTCGGCGAAACCGCCGTGCCGAGAATGTCGGCTCCAAGTTCAAACTCCAACGCGAGCGCTAGATACCGCGCCAGGATCAACCGAGTCGCTGTGAAGTCAGCCGTCTTGCCAGTCGCAAAAGTTCGGATTAGATGCACGATCGCCACGCACACACCGAACGTCACCAGCCCCGCGCCGAAGGTCTCGACACCGAGTTTCACCCATCGCACGATGACGATGATGGTGCCTTCGATGGACTCTGGCGATACAGTCATCTCTTCGTTGTTTCCACTTCCAATACGGGATGCAAAATGCTCGAAGCGCTATTGCAGCCACAGGTGCCTGCCGAAAGCTTCTCGGCTTCGGGCGGACCCCAGGTGCCGGGTTCATATTCAAGTACGGGCGTTGCCAAATCTAAAATTGGCTCAACTATTTTCCATGCCGCTTCTACACCTTCTTGACCCGCGAACAGATTGCCATCGCCTGACATGGCATCGCCCAAAAGTCGCTCGTAAGCAGTCATCTCGTCGCCGTGCGGTCGATCGACCACTTTGAGTTCCGTCTGATCGCCAATCAACTCGTCGCCGGGACGCTTTACACGGGCACCGATCGCGATCGTCACGTCGGGACTCAATTGAAAACGCACATAGTTCGCTTGATCTGGGCACAAGTTGCTAAGCACAGGAGGATTGAACATCACGAGCACTTCGGTCATCGTTGTTGGCAGGCACTTGCCCGCCCGGATGAAGAACGGCACGCCGCTCCAGCGCGGTGAGTCGATGTGAAGTCGGGCTGACGCGAACGTTTCGACATTCGAGTCACTCGCGACACCGTCCTCCTCGCGATAACCACGGAACTGGCCACGCACCACGTCCTCGGGGCTGAGCGGGCGGATCATCCGGAACAGCTTCGCGAGCTCGTCGCGGATCGACTCCTGGCTCGTCGTCTGCGGAGACTCCATGGCGAGGAATCCCACCACTTGGAACAGATGATTTTCGACGACATCGCGTATCGCACCGGACTCTTCATAAAAGCCGCCACGTCCCTTGACGCCAAATTCTTCAGCCATCGTGATCTGCACGCTCTGGATATATTCGCGATTCCAAACCGGTTCGAGAAACGTGTTCGCAAAGCGAAAGACTAGTAAGTTCTGAACTGATTCTTTCCCCAGGTAATGGTCGATGCGAAAGATGTTTGATTCGTTGAAAACGGTATGCAGCGTCGCGCTAAGCTTCTTCGCAGACGAAAGGTTGCGCCCGAACGGCTTTTCCACGATCACGCGCGCACCCTTTGCACAACCCGACTCGCCGAGGGCCTTGATCACTTTGGGAAACACACTCGGAGGGATGGCGAGAAAATGCAGCGGGTGCGCGGCATCGCCGAGTTCCTTGCGGAGCGCGGCGTGTGTCGCCGCAACACCGTAATCGCCACTAATGTACTGGAGTCGCTTCGCCAACTTTGCGAAGACCGCTTCGTCGAAATCGTCTTGCTGTTCGATGCTCGCGCGGGCACGTGCGCGGAACTTGTCAATAGTCCAATCGGATCTCGCAACGCCGATCACGGGGACGTGTAAATGTCCCCGACGTTGCATCGCATAGAGTGCTGGGAAAATCATCTTGTAGACGAGATCGCCCGTGGCTCCGAAGATGACCAACGCGTCGGATTTTGGCATGTTCATGAGTTGCTCATTATTTGGTGGAGTAAGCACAAATTACCGTTCTCCTCGCCCACCCATATGTCCTGGGCTATGTTCCTGGCCATCTGACATGTTCCCCGTCCCCATACGCCGGTGACTACCCATCTCGCCCCACAGGCCGCGCGACTGGCCTCCCTGCCAACAGCGACTCCAGTCGAACGTGTGGTGGTCGCCCGTACCGCCACCGTGCATCCAACCGCTGTGAATGCCTCCTCCGCGCACCCAGTCCGCTTCGCCGTAAAATCGACTGCTCGACCCCGAGGGGTCGGTGTCCATGGGATGTGGGGTCAGCTCGACGCTGTTGTCGCCGCTCCCCACAGTGATCGGTTCGCTCTCGATAGGCAGCCTGGTCTTTAAGTCTTTGTCCCAGGTATGGACCATCACCTCGCCGGTGTCCGCGTTCGCCAGTAGTTCTGAGTACGCCGTCCCGTCTTTGATGGCTACGAGATCGCCGCCGTTGGGGCCCGCCGAAGCGGATTGAGGCGACGTTTGAGAGCATCCCGTCAGGCCGAACAGACCTGCAAAAATCACTCCGGTTAGGATTGTCTTCATCGTTCGAAAATCTTTCAGGAGATGGGTCGCCAGTAATGGAATGCGTTTCGACATCGAGTGATCCTTATTACGTTGGCTTTTCCAAATGGCCGCCGAATCCGTAACGCATGGCCGACAGCAGCTTGCCCTGGAAATCCGCGTTACCACGAGAAGCGAAGCGTTCGTAGAGCGCCGTGGCAAGCACCGGCACTGGCACACCTTCATCAATGGCCGCTTTGATCGTCCAGCGGCCTTCGCCGGAGTCGGAAACGCGGCCCTCGAAATCCGAGAGGTTCGCATCCTTGGCTAAAGCGATTGCCGTCAAGTCAAGCAGCCAAGAGGCGATGACGCTGCCGCGCCGCCACACCTCAGCAACTTCGGCCAGATTCAAGTCGTATTGATAAAGCTCGGGGTCGCGGAGCGGCGCTGTTTCTGCGTTGGAGTCCGATTGTTGGTTGCCAACATTGGCCGCCCGCAACACACTTAAGCCTTCGGCATAAGCTGCCATCAGCCCGTACTCGATACCGTTATGGACCATCTTGACGAAGTGGCCGGCACCACTCGGACCACAATGTAAATACCCTTGTTCTGACGTGCCGCCGAGCTGTTCTCGTCCGGTTGTGCGCGGTATCTCACCCCGGCCCGGCGCCAGCGTGGCGAAGACGGGATCGAGATGCTGCACTACTTTCTTCTCGCCACCAATCATCATGCAGTAGCCACGATCCAGTCCCCAAACTCCGCCGCTTGTTCCCACGTCCACATAGTGAACTGAATTCGGAATAAATTCCTTGGCGCGTCGAATGTCATCCACGTAGCAGGAGTTGCCACCGTCAATCACGATGTCGCCTGGCTCCAACAACGGCAGCAGATCGGCGATGACTTTGTCCACGACAGCGGCAGGCACCATCAACCAAACGGAACGCGGCTTTTCCAGTTTCTGCACTAGGTCGGCAAGCGACGAGGCACCGATCGCGCTCTCCTTGACCATGACCTCCACCTTTTCCGGCGAGCGATTATAGACCACGCACTCGTGGCCACCCTTGAGCAGTCGCCGCACCATGTTAGAGCCCATGCGACCCAGTCCCATCATTCCGATTTGCATAGCTTGATCCTTTACCGCCGACTGCGCGATTGTTTTGAACTTGATCTGATTGGTGGCAGTTGACGGACATTCTGGATGCAACTCAAGTCGCCTTGTCTCTCCGACAAACGTGAGGCTAAGTCCGCGTTACTCGGAAAGATCAATTCGGCAAAAATTAGCTGCGTCCAGTTGATTGCCGCCGCGTTACTTCTTTCCCTTTTTCATGTCCATCTTTGGGTCCATCTTCATACCCATTTTCATGCCCATCATGGCACCACTACCGGGTTTCATTGCACAGACAAACATGGCGTCATCACCGCAAATCGAGCAAACGTGGTTCACTGCCTCGTCCTTTCCGGTGCCCTTGCCGGTGCCTACGACCGTAACGGTGCCACCGCAACTGCATTCATGTGTTTGACCGATCGTCATCAATTTGACGTGCGAGCCGTCTTTTGTCACATGCTGCAACATGATGTGCTTGCATTTACTGCAAGCCATCGCGATCGAATCGCCAGGCTTCAGTGCTTCGGCCTCGGCTTGGGTCGTAATGTGATTCATTTGCACCATGTTTGCACTCATCTGCGCGTCGTGTTTTTCATCTGCGGCGTAAACGCCAACAGACCACCATGTCGCGAACGCACCCGTCAGTACGATTCCCAATGCGAGGGTGCTTACGTTTCCAAAACTCATTTTCTTTTTCATGTTCATAATCGTTTTCTTCTTCCTAAAAGTGGTTGTCTGTAACTGAAATTTGCGATCATTCTCTACGGGGCGATATTGTTCAGACGAGTTCTCAAACCTCCTTTCAACTTCCGTTGGGAGCTGGGATTTTTAGTCGACATCGACGAATCGGTTCATCGTTCCAAACGCATTCTCAACGCAGTCGGGACAGGTGCCCGAGACTTGGCAGCCGGGCTTGCAACACCACTGGCCATCCGCGACAAACTTGAATTCATGGCGTCCAGGCGGCAAATCCAGATTCGCTTTCCAATTGCCATCAGCGTCCTTCAGCATCAACGTTGCGTCGGGCTGCCAGTCGTTGAAGGTGCCAGCCAAAAACACCGCGTTGGCATCTTCGGCCTGACATGTGAACTCCGTCGTATTCGTAAGCGTGCTCGACATTTTGCTGATCCTTGTTAGTGATCGTGAGAAACGGGTTTATTCATTAAGGAAGGTGATCTTGCCAGAGTCGATGTGGTACACGGCACCTACGACTTTGACGCCCTTCTCTTGGATCGCCTTCGCAATCGATGGGATTTCGTGAAGTTGCATTACTGATGTTCTCGCATTGGCCTCAACGGCCTTCGCGAGTCGCTGAGTAGATGCTAGATCTCGATCCACTGAAGCGATTGCGGGTCGAATGCGGTTGAGCAATTGAGTTAGTTCCGTCGGTTCGCTGCGAGCTTGATCCGGCGGTGATAGTGCTGCAGCGACCGCGCCACAATTCTGATGCCCTAAAACAACAATCAATTTGTTGTCGAGATGCTCGACTGCGTATTGAATACTGCCGACCACATCGTCATCGACAATATTCCCTGCCACGCGAATGACGAATAATTCACCGAATCCTTGGTCAAACAGCAACTCCGGTGCAGCTCGGGAATCACTGCAACCAAGCACTGTCGCGAATGGCTTCTGTTTGACCAGAAGCCGTTCTCGCCAACGCTCGGTATCGTGTCCGTGTGCCGACTTTCCATCCACGCAGCGGAGATTGCCACGTTCCAACTCCGCAATGGCTCGTTCAGCACTCAGAACCTCGGTCTTCGGAAGGGATGCCTCCTGCGCACCAGTCAAGCTGCCGAGCGCGAGCATGACGCATAGCGCTGCCGATGAACGCAGGTGGAGGAACGCTCTCACTGATTCATCTCCATCATTTTCATTTGCATTTCCATGACCTTCATTTGCATCATTTGCATTTGCATCATCTGCTGCATTTGTTGTTGCATCTGGGTCATCTGCTGTTGCATCCCGGTTCCATCCACACCGCCACCGGCGGTGCCACTCGTCGAGCCCATGCCTTGATTGCTCATGCCTGACATTCCACCTGAACCGCCGCCCATGCCACCGCCTGAACCACCCATGCCAGACATTCCACCTGAGCCTCCGTCCATGCCACCGCCTGAACCACCCATGCCAGACATTCCGCCTGAACCTCCGCCCATGCCACCGCCTGAACCGCCCATGCCAGACATTCCACCGCCCATCATTCCCATGCCTTTGCCCATGCCTCCCTTTTGACCTCCCATCATCCCCATGCCGCCAGAGCCACCCGACATGCCGCCCATGCCGCCACCCTTTTCACCACCCATGCCCATGCCGCCGGAGCTGCCCGACATGCCGCCCATTTGGCCCATGCCGCCGCCTGAATCCGAGCCCATCGCAGGCTGCTGGTTACCAGTTCCTCCGGGTGACGATTGTGAGCTGGCCGCGTTTTGGCTGATGCCTACCAAGTGAGTTGCCGGCAACGGTCCGGGTGGACGCGTTTGATGACACTGCACACAATTTTGAAACGCGGGCTTGATGTTTGGTGCAGCTTGGTCTGGTGACGCGGTTGCCGAACTGCTTTGAGGATTCTGCGTGTTCGCTTGTTCGGCGGGTTGCACTGAACCTGCTGGATTGTCCGCAGGCTTTGGGTTCAGCGCCGCCTCAAGTTGAGCGACCTTGGCCTGCAGTTCAGCGAGTTGACTGGCCAGATTCTGCTCAGGTTGTTGGGCACTGGCGACGGACGCGCCGAATGACCCACAGGCCAACACGGCTGTGACCATGAGCGTTGTCACGCGCGACATCGATAGGAAATTGAAGTTTTGCATAGCATTGCTTTTGGCTAGAGTTTGATCCTGGGAAAGTATAGTTTGTTTGCTCGATTGCGATGGATGCTTCGGCTTGGACGGGAGGCCATTGCTGCTCAATTCAACTCCATCATTCTAATTTTCATTTGCATCTCCATCATCTTTACCTGCATCTCCATCATCTTCATTTTGATCGTTTGCATTTGGATCATTGCAGCGTCGATGGGCACAATGGCTGAACTGCCCATCGCAGTCTCGCTGCCGTCCATGGCACTGATGTCTCCCGTCGCGGCGTTGCCCTTCCTTCCCGCCATGCCACCCATGCCCATTCCCTTCGACTCCATGCCTTTTTTGCTTGGCGAGCCTGGATCACCTTGACCATTCATTTCCATTCCCATGCCGGCTTCCATTCCCATGCCCGCTTGAGATTTCATATCCATTCCTCCCGCCGGACTTTGTGCTTCCTTTCCCATTGGCTTTTCGCTGGAGATTACTTTCACGGCTGCTTCCAGCCGATCAACTTTGGTCTTCAATTCCGCGAGCTGATTAGAGAATGTCGGCTCAGCCTCCTGGGCAACGGCGACGGATGGCGCAATTGAGCCAAGGCCCATAGCGAATCCGAGCATGATCGCTGGCAGGGATGATGTGGTGACCGGTTTGAAGGTCTGCATGGCAATACGACTTTCTTGATTTGTAAGACGGACTTCCAAAGCTGATTACGCTGTTCCCAAATGGTGCGAACTGATGGTGCCACAGCAGCACCCTGCTTCATCGACAACCGGTAGGCATGTCGCTTGATGCGAGTCGAGCTTGCGTCTGGCTTCTTCAACCGTGTCATCCATGCCACAGCAGGCCGTCGCGGGACGCATGATCTTCTCAACTAAAATCTCAGAGGGCCGCTTGTCAACCGTCGCGACTTCGTGACACACATCGCGTTCAGTGATGACTCCGACCAATCGGCGGCTTGGCGCGTCCTCAACTACCGGCGCACATCCACAGCCGGTCTGTTGCATCTTCTTCGCAGCGGCCTGCGCCGTATCCTGCGGCGAGCAGCATGACTCCGTCGCCACAGTTTCCATCTTGTCTTTGCAACAACTCATTTCATTTCTCCTAAAAACTAGTTCTTTATCTTGACCTTGAACGAGGGCTATTCTGCGGCAGTATCAATGACTGGCGGCTTTGAAAGTGGGATAGCCTTTGGATGCTTTTGAAGATTGTTTTCTTCACCGAGAAATCGCGATTCTTTCGCACGTATTGTTCACTTCTGCTCAGCGTTGGATTGCGTTGTGGAACGCGGCGACAACAGTCTGGTTCGTTTTGCATGGGTAGGCTTCATTGTTGGGTAAGACGATGTTGCCGCGTATCAGGGCAACACTGAAAGCAGCATGGCGGATTTTGCCACAGGGAATATGCAGTGGGTTTTGGGTTTATACGATTGCGGGCCGCAATGACACGGAAAACGCAGGGCTATGCCCTCGCGGCTAAACGAGGCACTTAGCTGTGATCCCACCACTTGAAGCGTTCCACCATCGAACCTTGGGTAAACTCGAATGGCGGATTCCACAATCTTGATATCAGAACTTACTCGACACGAAGGCGATCCAACGGGGCAGAGTGCTACGCAGGATGCAATCAAACACTACCAGCCTCGAAAAATGGGAGTCGATCGTCATGTCAATCAAATTGCGCATGGAAGCAAATGGCAGGACCTTTGATCCTGAAGCTGAGCGGCAATCTCGAAGCGGACACTCGACTCTGTGCCCTGGTTAAGAGTCGCGGCAAACTCGCGTTAATGGACGCACCCTTGATACCCATGAGGGGTACGTTAAAATCGTTCCCAACGATGACAAAAAAACGATCCGGCTGACGATTCCTCGCCAACACGGATAGTTCGCCTAGCACGGATAGCGCACCACGGGAAAGTGATTTACATCACTTTGACGCTATGGAGATGACGCCCTTACTGACTACTTTTAGCTGGCGTTTGACCATCGCTCGGGGCATGGCCATGAGTCATCGCAGCATGATCGTGCGCTGCGTCTTCGTGGCCCATGGTCTTCAGCAGCTTGGCATGGTCTTTACTCACTTGGTCAAGCGTGCTGGTGATTTTTGCCGCCATGTCGCCACAAACCTTGCCGTCGGGCGAGTTTTTGCAGCATTCTTCGTGAAGCATCTTTTGCGTGGTTACCGCCTGGGAAAGCTTGGTTTCGATGCCCTTCACTTGCTCAACCACTTGCGGGTCGCTCACGTTTTGTTCACGAATGACCACCATCTCCCGCTGAATCCCTTGGATCTGCTGGCCCAGCATCTGAGATTCCGCTTGAGTCACGACGGGATTGATCGTGGGAACCTGTGTGGTGTACTGCTGGATACTTTGCGAGTAATCGCGCGCGTGTTGAATGTTTCGCGATGCACGGCTGTTTTCCCAGAAGCCGCCGCCTTCGCGACGATCTGCGGTACTCCGGATTTTCGACTGCGCCGATGCCGTTTGCGGAGCCAGAGAGGTCAATGCGAACATAACCGCCAGGCCGAGAACCAAATTTCCAACGTGTTTCGTAGACATGGATGTTCCTTTCAGGGAACTTGTGAGAGGGAATTGTTGAGGTTTGTTCCTCAATTACCTATTTGGATGCCGGGAGAAACTTCGTTCTTCACGAAATGTTCCCAGATTTTCTTTTCAGTACGCTGTGCATTTCCGCACAGATTCTGTGTGCGTATCTGGAACAAGCCTTGGCTAATGCACGGAGGTTTTACGTCTTGATCAATCCGCAAACTGATCGATCACAGTACGACGACTTGATCGCGGTTGACCAAGCGTCGACGGAGCGTATGGTCGCAGCTTGTGTCGCTGGGGATCAGGACGCGATGCGTGAGCTTTTCGAGCGATGTAGTCCACGGATCTATGCTCAGATGCTCCGTATGGTCGGAGTTCAAGACGCCGAAGACGTGACGCAGCAAGTTTTCATTCACTTGTTTCGCAAGTTAAACAAGTTCGATGGTCGCTCGAAACTGGAGACGTGGGTCTACAGCTTGGCCACAAACGAGGCGTTACAGTTTTTGCGTTCTCGATCACGCTACGCGACAGATACGTTGCTCGATGATCCAACGAGTTGTAGCAGCAATGTTCAAGAGAAGTTTGAACAGGCGGAACTGTTGAATTTGGCACTGTCGCGGATCGACCCCGAACTTCGAGCCGTACTTGTGCTCAAAGAACAGCAAGACTTTTCCTATCGCGAAATTGCTGAAGCGGTGGGCATTCCCGAAGGTACCGTCGGCTCGCGATTGAATCGGGCGCGTGCAGAGTTGCGAGAGAAGCTGCTGCAACTCGGATGGGAGTGAGGAAGAGGGGTAGACACGGAGAGGGGCAGATACGGAGTTTGCTGTCTCCGTGTCTCAGTACGGGCAGCCAACGGTGCGGTCAATCTGCGCGATGGTGCCTGCTAGCGTTGCATTTATGCGAGCGAGCTGAGTCTCAAACATCAACAGTTCCCGGTACGTTTCGATCAGCGTGAAGAAGTCAGTCCGCTCACCTCGGTAGTCTGCAATCGCGAGCTTCAACGTGTCCTCGGTTCTCGGTACCAAGCGATTTTCGTAGATGTCGGTTTGCTCGACCAAGGCATCTGCTTGAACGAGCAAGCGGCGCAAGCGACCATAGATTTCATCTCGCTCGGCTTGCAGTCTTTGTTGAGTGCTGTTCGTGCGGCGATTGGCTTCGCGGACGCCAGCATTGATCTTCTCGCGCCAGACTGGAAGCGTCGTTCCGAACGTGACGCTAAGGTTGTCGTGGCCATCGGCCACGGAGCTAAGAACATCGTGACTGTCGCTGACAATGCCCCAGTTCAGTCCGACCATGAAGTCGGGATACTGTTGCAAGCATGCGAGCCGTTGCTTTTCACGGTCACGTTGAATCTCCGCCGCTAAGCCTCGCAAATTCGGGTTGCACTGCTCGGCTTGCGTGATCAAGCCATCGAGTTGCATCGGGGCATCTGAGAGACCGAGGTCCTCGACAGCTTCGGGAATAAGTGTTTCGGGTTGCTGCAGCAGAGCAGCAAGGTCGGCCTGTGATACCTGCTTTTGTCTGCGAAGCTGAACCAGTTGGTCATCGAGCCGGTCAGTTTCAAGTTGTGCTCGCAACACATCTTGTTGAGTGCCACCAGATCGGTAACGGGCTTCGGCCACCTTGGTCAGATCGTCAACCAGATCACGTGTCTCTTCAATGATCTCGATCGCGCGAGTGGCGTACCAAACTTCATAGTAGGCAAGTCGAACCGATTCGGTAATCTGTCGTTCGATACGCTCAACTTCTGCCTGAGCCATTTGAGCTTCGCGGCCGACGATTGCTCCTTTCGCTCGAAGTTTGTCAGGGAATGGTACACCTTGTTGAAGTGACATCTGGTTCGCGATCCGCCCGCCCGCAGTTTGCAGTGCGTTGTCGTGCAAAGGCCAGAAGGTGTTGTTGAACTGTGGGTCCGGAAGTGCCGTGACCTGCGGGATACGTTCGAGTTCCGCTTGAACACGCTGACGTGCGGCTTGAATGTTTGGATGAGCTGCGAGGGCTTGCCGAACGAAATATTCGACTGGCTGCCGAGAGGCAGACAAGGAGTTGGAATCGGGGGAGGTGGGAGACGCTAGTTCTTCACTCCCAGCTCCTTCACTCCCCTTCTCCCCATCATTCTCAAGGAGTTTGCTGAACGATTTTTCGGCAGCATTCTCTATAGGCTCATTCTGAGCAACCACGACCGGCGCCGCGAAAACCATCCCGCCCTGGCCGCTGTCACTGACCAACTGAACGTCGTCGTACACAACCGCCTTAAGGTGACTTGAGTCCTCGCTCACAGGCATGTTCGGATCTCCCGTGGCAACTCCAGAAACACCACTGACAGCGGCGTGGGGTGAAACTACGTAGTGAGTGCGGTTCGTCTGAACTGGTCCATTCGCACAGCCGCCGGCGGAGATGGCGAAGAAGGAAAGAGCCAGAATTTGACGCTTTCGATTGTACGAAAACACCGGGATTTGTCGGACTTGCATGACAAACTGGCTCCTTCCAGCTATCCTCCAAAAACGAAAAGTTCAGCTATCGAATGGATTCGCCTTGAACTTTTTGGCCATTTTTCCGATACACTCTGCATACCGGGTCTAGGTATCATTTTCGGAAGGACCGAGTGTTTCGCTGTCGTTTAATTCGCACCGTCGTTAATCTCTCGCTGATCGTTGCAATGATCATGCAGCCGGGGATGGCATTGACTTTTGCGAATGACTGTGGCGCTTGCTGCGCTTCCACCTTCCTGTGCGAAGACTGTGGATGCTGCGAAGTCCCCTC
>JBBSJZ010000100.1:0-14198 GCA_038256795.1 Pirellulales bacterium
GTTTGCCGTCCTTGTCAAAATCGCCCAGCGCAACCACCGCGAGAAACAGTATCTTCGGTAGCTCCTGGAGCTTCTGAGGGAGAAATGTTCCGTCGCCTCGACCGAGCAGGACAGCTAACTTATTGGGAACGTTGATCTCAGGACTGTCGATGACGACCAGGTCCAGATTGCCGTCACCGTTGACGTCGCCAGATGTCACACCGAGTGGGAATGCGGCTGCATCGAACCGTCGTTGGGGTTGAAATGTTCCATCACCGCGTCCAAGCAGCACTGATACATCGGCCGAATCAAAGTTGGTGACTACCAGATCAAGGATGCCATCGTGATCCAAATCCTCAGCAAGTATGTCGCGGCGATACGTTAACAAATTGGCGTCATCACCGACGGGATTGGGCGTTCGAAAGGCGCCCACGGAAAACTGTCGCGGCGAGGAAAACGTGCCATCGCCATTCCCCAGTGAGACGCTAACCGTATTCACGCCCGTATTCGTCACCGCGACATCGATGACCTTGTCACCATTAAAGTCACCCAACGCCATTTGCGATGGCCCGACACCACTGGGGAATTGCAATACTTGCTGATTGGAAGAAGCAAATTGATCAAGATTTACCAATTGCAGGGCGAAGTTCTCTCGCAACCCCACCGGCCACTGCCCCGCAGCACTCACTCGCAATAGAAGTTTTTGACCAGCCCTGACTGCGAGACCGAGCGAAGGATTTGGACCCGTCGCATCCGCTAACGTTGAAAGGTCGCGTCCATCGAGAAATTCGAGATGCACTTCATTTGCTGCATTTGCCAGCGATCCAAAACTTGCCACGACAGTTCCTGCGGCTGTGGCTTCAAACAGAAAGTACGCGCGGTCATCCTTGCCCAGTGAGCCGTTGACAGTTCGAATCACCAGCGGCCCTAAGTCCTCCGTCAGTGACTTGGCCTCAAGCGAATATTTCACTGTTGAGTTAATCGAAGCGACTCGAACAGTAAACTGCTGACCGGCCGAAGATGATACTGTCGCAAGACGCCCCACGACTTGATCCCGAGTATCTCGCAATATCGAGCTTTCCCCGACAACCTGCTGTCCTTGAGCGTCAAAAATCCGCAGCTCAATCTGATCCGCATCGGTATCCGATTGAGCCGTCACCGTGAGCGTTCCAGTCGCTGACGATTTGAGCCGGAACCAATCCGTGTCGGCGACGTCCAACGCGAGCCGCGGCAGGGTGCTTGTCACGATCGGACCTAGATCGGTCGCAGTTGTTAGCTCATCATTCGGCTCAAATCGATCATTGAGCGGAGCGGGTGGTGGATCGATCGGCAGCTTGCGAAAGTAAATGTCCTGGTTACCGTTGCGAGTGTCCGTCCAAGCGACGTAGGCCGAATGGTCACTCATGGCGAACCCAACGGTGTCTCCTAGGAATAGGATCGAATTTCCGCCTGCGTCAGTAAACTTTCCTCGATCAGCGTCAAAGGATTGGTCGGTGACACGAAAGTTGGGACTAAACGTCTTGCCCGCGTCGGTACTGACGGCGCCAAAGACATCCATGAGGTGGTTCCCAGGATCACGTCGAGTGTCGTACCACACCAGTCCAACATCTCCTGCGGCATTGACTTCCAATCGCACCATGAATTGGTCGGCATTGACATTTTTCGGAGTTCCGTCGGAACGCTTGCCGCCGTTGTCGTCATTCACCGAGCGTGGAATCGAAGTGCCTGGTATCTTGATCGACTTCCATGAACGTCCGTAATCCTCCGAGCGAGCAAAGAAAATTTCGGCGGCGTCGATGGGGTTGCCGACGGCGTCAAATACTGGCAGCGGCTCAGCAACGTAGAGGAAACCTGGACGCAGCGGATCGGCAGCAATCGCGCGTGTCGGTACCGTGCGAAACGAATTGTTGCTCAATCCCCCAGTGAGCAGTCGGGCACCGGAACCGAATGGCACGCCCACAAAATCCTCCCGCGTCGGGACGAAGAATGTGGCAGCAGCATCGGTGGAATGGTTCACGATGTACCAAGCGCCGTTGTAGTCGGCCACGGCGACGTTACCCGACGCCCCAACGGCAATTCGTGACCAATTCAAGTAGCCCAAACCGGCGCTCGTCTCCAAGCCCGTGTTGTCTTTGGTTTGCAGAACGGAATCAACGACGTCCGAGTCCGATCGTGGTCGCGTGCGAAGCTGCCAAGTCAACCCACTGTCCCCTGACACCGCGATCATTACATCGCTGCCGCCGAGCGAATTCGCTTCACCTGGGAACTGACCGGCCGGATAGTAACGCGCCCAAGTCGCGTACAGATTTCCGAAGTTTGAATTCGCCGTGCCATCCGGCAGTTCAGCGACTGTATCCACCGCGAGATCCGGGTAGATTTCAAACGGCACTTTGGTGATACCGTCATAGACATGGGACGCCACCGCGACTGGCGGCAGCCAAGTCAGACCCCCATCGTCACTCCGGGAGACAAAGATACCGTTGTTCGCCTCAAAGCCCATCGCGCGCTGAGCACCACCACCTGGATTCAGAAGCGGCGGCTTACTGGCGCCTTTGAACGTCGCAGCCATGAAGCTGACAAAGACACGCCCGCGACCATCAAAGCTAACCGTCGGGTCAGACGCTCCCTGGTCAAATCCGGTCGGTAGCGTCAGCGACCGATGCTGCCACGACGCTCCTCCATCATGCGATGTCGCCACACCAATCCCCGCGTAACCCGTCGATAGTAACGCAAGATCCGCGTATGCCACGACGACGTTCTTGGGGTCCAGCGGATCCACAGAGACCGAAGGACTGTTCTGAGTCGCTGCATCCGTGGTGATCGCTTGGTTGAGCGGGACAATGCTCGAATTGATGGCACTCAGTTCCGGGGCCGCTAATCCCAATTCCGGCAACGCCATCACTCCACTTGCCGACAAACAGAAACGACTTTCGAGCAACTCGAACCTGAGTCGTCGTGAACTCTGCATTCGCTTCGAACAAGACGAGATCATAAAACGATCCACAAAGCTCTTGAGCGTGAATCAAACGTTTTTGACGTAGATACCTTGTACCCACATTGGAGGCGACAAACCACTCTCCGATGACCGCTGAATCGAGCTATTTTCTCAAAATTCTCTTTCCTGTTGCGGATTTCGATGACGGAAGACTGGTCCGCGCGGTCCTAAAACGTGACTTTGCACGACTACATCGGGTGACATCACCCGGACGCCGCGACTCGGCCAATCCAAGGATCGCCAGTCAGCAGTGTTTTTTCACCAACAGTTTCGCTGGTTTTTAGATCTTGCCGAAGCGAGCCAGCAGCCCCAGAAACGTTTGCGGTTCGGCAACCAAGCACGCCTTGTAAAACTCGTTGCCAAACGTCGCGTCAATGAATTCGCGATTTGATCGAACTTCCTTTCGGGTGCTCCTTGGCCAACGTACGACGAAAGATGGCTTGCCGGCAACTTCAATCTGATCCATGGCTTGGCCAGGAGGATTCATCGGAGCACGCCTGTTGTTGCGCTGGGCCAACTCATCTTTAACCACAATTGGCCTGTATCGACTCAGACGTCAATCAGCCGGCCATGAACCGCGAGGTTTGCGAACTTTTACACGATATCAAATCATATGCCTGCGGATGATACGCCGGCTTTTCCGGATCACCCGAAGCGTGTTTCGATTGACCAAGAAATGGTTCAGCGGTGCGGTCAATCCTCGCTGTCTTGACGCCTTGGTTCAGAGTGCCGTGCTCGCTTCCTCTGCTGTTAACCAACAGCGGCAATGACGTACCGGAAAGCCGAGTTCGCTTTCGTGCTTCGCCTGACGCCATCACTGCTTCTCGCATTCCCGGCCGACGGCCAAGCAACCGGCAACCTAGTGCCGGCCCAGGCGACTTGGGTGCCTCTAATACGCCCTTGGACGTACGTTCCCTTGAACGCGGCTGGGCAACCCCTGGATGCGAAGGAAGCCTTCGGCATCGTCTTGGTTGTATGAACCGCCGCCTTCCATCGTCGCAATCGCCGCATCGTAAAGGCTGTTGGGACTCGTGCGTGAATCGACGCTGATATTTCCCTTGTAGAGCTTCAGGGTGACTTCACCAGTGACCGGCTTTTGCGACTCCTGCATGAACGCCATCAAAGCATCCATTTTTGGCGTGTACCAGAAACCGTAGTACACCATTTCGGCGACCTCGGGTGACATCCGATTGCGCAGGTGTAGCAAGTCACGATCCATGGTCAATTGTTCGATGATCATGTGGGCATCGTAGAGCACGGTCATGCCAGGTGCTTCGTACACACCTCGGCTCTTCATGCCGACGAATCGGTTTTCGACCATGTCTATTCGACCGACACCGTTGCGACCGGCGATGGTATTGAGGCCTTCGACCATTTCGAGCGCTGAAACCTTCTTGCCATTCAGCTTGGTAGGGACTCCCGATTCGAAGCCGATGGTAACCATCTCGGGCTTATCAGGCGCCTGCTCGGGGCTGACGCCCATACCAAAGTCGACGATCTCGACGCCGTTGATGGTCATCTCTTCGAGGTCGCCCGCTTCGTAGCTGATGTGCAGCACATTCTCGTCGCTCGAATAAGGCTTGCTGCTGGACGCTTTGACGGGAATGTTTTTCTCGTTGCAGTAATTAATCAACTCCGTTCGGCCGGGAAACGCGTCGCGGAACTTTTTGATGCGCCATGGGGCGATCATTTGAATATTTGGATCGAGCGCTTCGGCGGCGAGTTGAAATCGGCACTGGTCATTGCCCTTGCCGGTGGCGCCGTGGGCGTAAGCGGTGGCGCCCACTTCGCGTGCGACTTGCAAGCACACCTTACTGATCAGTGGGCGGGCGATGGAGGTGCCGAGCAGGTAGATGCTTTCGTACTTGGCTTGCCAAGCGAGAACGGGGAAGGCGAAATCGCGACACAGTTCTTCGCGAACGTCGACGATCCGAGATGATTTGGCACCGCCGTCGCGTGCTTTTTTCAGGGTGGCTTCGCGGTCTTCGCAGGGTTGGCCGAGATCGACGTAAACGGCGTGTACCTCGTAGCCCTCGTCTTGCAGCCAGCCGAGGATGACGGAGGTATCCAGGCCGCCGGAATATGCGAGTACGCAGCTTTTCATCAGAATTCGATCCGCAGGAAGTGGAGGTGAAGGGGGATTTGCGACCGACGCCTGGTCACCAAGTCGTGTCACAACGTGTAAATTTGTGCTGTGTGAACATTGCCAGTTGCCACCATGCTACCCATTACTCGGCTTGATTGAAGATGCCCTCCCCTGCACCGTTTGTCCTGGAATGCCTCAGCCGACTCGCCCGCGGTGAGACTTCCGTGGAAGTGGTCGCGGAGCAATTGGCCAGTCTCGGCGTCACCGGCTGCGACCCCTTAGCCGCAAATCAGGTGTCCGCGGGTGGTGCCATGGCGGCGCTCGATGGCGCCACCGTCGACCTCGGTCGGCCAGCGCGATGCGGGTTCGGTGAGGTGATCTATGGCGAGGGCAAGCCGAGCGAGCTCATCGTCCGCATCATCCAGCAGCAGCTCGTCGCGGGGCAACGCGTGCTCGTCACCCGTATCGATGGAGACACGTCAGCTCGAGTCTGTCGCGAGTTCCCCACCGCGAGATACAATCCGCTGGCTCGAACCCTCTACGTCGACGCGGGTGCCAGCAAGTCACCTCATCCATTGACCGAGGCGGAGCTCGCGGGTTTCAACCAATCACCCATCCCGCATGTTGCGGTGATCACGGCGGGCAGCACCGATCGGCCCGTGGCCGAAGAAGCGATCGAGACGTTGGCATGGATGCGAATTCCTTATCAACGATTCGAGGACATCGGCGTCGCCGGACCGCAGCGACTGCTCGATGCTGTGCCCCGACTCCGGCTGGCCTCCGCCGCCGTGGTGATTGCGGGCATGGAAGGTGCATTGCCTGCGGCGGTCGCTGGGCACCTTGCGGTGCCGATCATCGCGGTGCCCACCAGTGTCGGGTATGGTGCGAATCTTGGTGGCTTAACGGCCATGCTCGGGATGCTGACGTGTTGCGCCGCAAGCGTGTCCGTGGTGAACATTGATGCGGGCTTCAAAGGCGGGTACGTGGCGGGGTTGGTCGTCAACCAATTGCAGCAAGCGATGCGAGCTTCATGAGTAAGCATCAGCCGCCACTGCGATTGCCCCGACGTGCGTCCGACGCCCACAAGGGCGACTTCGGTCGCGTTGCCCTCGTGGGCGGTTCGCGTGGAATGACGGGCGCGATTTCACTCTCGTCAGTTGCTGCACTTTGCACGGGTTCGGGTCTTGTCACCGCGATCGTACCTGACCGTTGCCTCGAGTCCGTCGCTGGCTTTCACCCCTGCCTGATGACGATGCCGCTTACCGACGACGACGCCGGATATTTCGGCATCGATGCCGCGAAGCAACTCACTCCCACAATCGCCAAGTGTGATGCGATCGGCTGCGGTCCAGGGATGACCACTCACCTGGGTTCGCAACGGATCGTCGAAAGGCTGGTGCAACATTGTCAACGTCGGGGCGAGCCCGGTGCGAGCGTTGTCCTGGACGCCGACGCGATCAACGCATTAGCGCAATTGAACTGGGCGAGTCGGCCGGAGCGAGTCCAATCAACGCTCGTGTTGACACCTCACCCTGGTGAACTGCAACGACTCAGCGGCGCGAGCGCTAACGATCGCCCAGCCCAGATCGAAGCGGCTCAGCGGATGGCAATTGCGTGCGGCGTCATCGTCGTCGTCAAGGGCGGACCCACAATTGTCGTCGATGAACAGCGAACGTGGGCCAACTCGACCGGAAACCCAGGGATGGCGACGGCGGGCTGTGGTGATGTACTCACCGGTGTCATCACATCACTGCTAGGCCAAGGACTAAGCGGCTGGGACGCCGCTCGCTTGGGAGTCTGGATTCATGGGCTGGCGGGAGATCGAGCCGCCGATCGGCTCGGGATGCATGGCATGACTGCGCTCGACTTGCTCGACGAAATACCGCTCGCGGTCAAAGAAGCGGTCGAGGGCTAGGACGTCGACTCGGACAAACCGAGGTTTCCGACTATCCTATCGCATTGACTCCCCTGCCCTGCCCCGGTTTCCGTTGACATCTCCACTCGTGACCCAGCTCGTACGTATCGACTCGCTGCCCGAATCCGCAGCTCGGGGTGTGATCAGCATCGGGAATTTCGATGGTGTCCACGTCGGCCACGCGGCATTGCTGGGTCAAGTGCGAAGCTTGGCGGAGCGATTGCAAGGTCCTTCGCTCGCGGTGATACTCGACCCGCATCCCGTCACTCTACTGCGACCTGGCGCAGTCCTCGAGTATCTCACCACGCTTGAGCGGCGACGCGAGCGAATGAGTGAACTCGGAATCGACTATCTGGCCGTGTGCGAGATCGATCGCGAGTTCCTCAACATGAGCGCCGAAACGTTTTTTGAAACATTGGTGGTAAAGCGTTTGCGAGCACGCGGGATCGTTGAAGGCCCCAACTTTTTCTTTGGGCGAGGCCGTGGCGGCGACGTCGACGTACTAGGTCGACTCTGCGCCGAGCACCACACGGACATGATGATCGTGGACCCCATTCGTCTGGATGGCGAGATGGTTAGCAGCACGCGCATCCGAGCCGCGATCGTCGACGGCGACATTGGCACCGCTACGCGATTACTAGGCGGCGCGTATCGTATCCAAGGCACCGTTGCGAGCGGAGTCAAACGAGGCCGTCAGCTAGGGTTCCCGACCGCGAACCTCGATCAAGTCCCGACGTTGGTTCCGGGTCACGGTGTGTACGGTGGCTACGCCCACGTCGCTGGGATACCGAGGCCGGCAGCGATCCACATCGGCCCGAACCCCACCTTTGACAATAGCGATGTTCGCAAAGTCGAAGTCCACGTGCTCGACTATCAAGGCGACCTTTATGGCCAATCACTCGCGGTTGACTTTGTCATGCGAGTGCGCGACATTGCCAAATTTGATTCACCCGATCAGCTTCGGTCTCAACTCATTCACGACGTGCAATCCGTCCGCCAGACTCTTTCAATCCTTTAGCCGACTACGTCCCAGAAAGTAAAATCGCATGAGCGTCTCTTGGAAAGCCTTCGTCGAACAAATCAACCACTATCAATCATTCACGCTGACGAGCCACATTCGACCCGACTGCGATGCACTGGGCAGTGAACTCGGGATGGCGGAAGTGCTGCAGGCGATCGGTAAGGATGTCACCATTGTTAATGCTCACCGTACCCCGACCGCCCTGCAATTTCTTGATCCCGCAGGTCGCATTCGCGTTCTCGGCGACGATATAACCGCCGAAGAAGTCAAAGCCGATTGCCATATGATCCTCGACACCAGCGCCTGGGCACAACTCGGTGACATGGGTGACGTGATCCGCGCCAGTCGCAGTGATAAGATGGTGCTCGATCATCACGTCGGCGAAGATGACTTGGGCGCAACGATGTACAAGGACTACCAAGCCGAAGCGACCGGGCACCTCGTCGTCCAGGCCGCCGACGCCTTCGGTGTCCCGCTCACCCGAACCATGTCAGTACCGCTTTTCGCGGCGATCGCCACCGATACCGGATGGTTCCGCTTCGGCAGCGTCACTCCCGAAACCTATCGTGTCATTGCTCGGCTGATGGACGCCGGCGTCGTCCCGAGTGAAGTGTATGCGGACTTGTATGAACGTGACACGCTCGGCCGCTTGAAACTGCGTGGCTTGATCCTCTCACGCACGGCTGCGGAGCTCGACGGCGCGCTCATGCACACGCACGTACTCAAGGAGGACTTTGCCGCCACCGGTGCCGAGGCGAATGATACCGAAGACGCGATCAATCTCACGCTGGCCGTGCAAGGTACGAAAGCAGCCGTCATCTTCGTCGAGCAATTGCGAGGTGGATTCAAGCTTAGCTTCCGCAGCCGTTGCAGTTTCGATTGCAATCAAATCGCAAGGCAGTTCAACGGCGGTGGACACAAAGCCGCCGCCGGCGCCTTCCAAGAAGGAAGCCTCGCCGAGGTCCAAGCCAAAGTTCTTCCCGCCGTCCGCGAAGCGGTGGCGGCTGCGATCGGTGTGTGATGATCGGTCATCGATCAATCAACGTTTCAGGTACGCCCGTTGATAGCGGTTTGGACTGAAGCGACGCTTAATCTTTAAGCCCACTCGTACTCGTTACCCTCAGCCGAACCGATCCATGAAATCCGCTAAAGTCGAAGCGGCGATCAACCAGCAAATCAACGAAGAGTTCGCCTCGGCGTGCAGGTACCTGGCGATGTCCGGAATCGCCAGCGGTCTGGGGCTGGCCCCGAATCTCAGCTCACGGTTTCGGTGCGGTCACGCGCTCAACCACTCGCTTCACGGCAGCCATTGCACCCTGGCTTGCATCGCCGACGTGCTGAGAACCATCGGTGTCCGGCTCGCCGAACTCGTTGTGCGCGAACGGCAATCGCACGAGGTCGTTAACTCCAGCGAGTTTTGTTGACTCCACCGACACCACGCCGTCACCCTTGCCGCTGGTCCACTCATCGACGCGGCCAAGTCGCTGAGCCGATTGCAGTAGCGGCATGGTTTCTATTGCGTCGCCCAGCAGCAAGCCCGCCAGGGCTAGCGTGAGATCGACGACTTCGGCCTGCAGCGGCGCTTTCGTGCCCGCGATGATGCAGTACTCAACACCCGCGGCGCGGGGGCGTCCGTTCAGCTCGCGAAGCAACGGCGAACCGGGTCGCAAGTCCGCTTGAGCGGCACCCAAGAAACCGCTCACCGCTTCATCGACCAGTGCCATCGAGTCATCCGCAGCCGCTTCACCCGCCAGCGCAAGCGTGAGCTCTTTCGCAGACAGTTCCGCCAAAGCCGAACCGTGGTTGGGTGGCGCGATCATGATCAATCGCTTCACCGCCAGCTCCCCTGCCTCACGCTCCCCTGCCCTGCCCTGCTCCGCCTTGCCCTGCACACCACCCTGCGCTGGCACCGACGCTGCACCCGATTCAATTGCCACACGAGCGATCAAACCGCCCAGCGAATGTGTCACCAGGACTAATTCACGGTCGGGCTGCTTGGCCGCTAACCGCGAGAGCTCGTTCCTCAGCTCCACTCCAGCCGCCTCGATGCTCATTCGACTGGAGTATTGATACACGGCCACTGGCACGCTGGCTCGCTGGAGCTCGCGCCGGATCAAGGCCATCGATCCGGGGCTCGCCATCAACCCAGGAACCAAAATCACCGACGGTAAACCGGACAGTTGGTGATGCCAACTTGCCTCACACTGCAAACCGCAGCCTTCCACCCCCACGCGACCGCTCCACTGGTCCCGCAACATCGACGAGATCTCTCGCAAGGGACTCACCTTTTCCGCCAATGGCTCATCCCCCAGCACCGGGGCGACCAAGCAAGCAAATACGATTGATAGCAAACACTTGACGATCATCGAGACACCCAAGGAGTTTCGTGGAACCAACGATTCAGTTTACGTCGAACTTCGATTCAAAAAGCGAATCGCGTGAAACTGGTATTCCACCGTTCCCCAAGATTCGACCATACTGCGTTTCACGGCATGTGGCTGGGAACGGATTTCCCTCAATTCAATCCACCGTTTGCTTGGCACGATGTCGAGCCTTTGCCGACCCCTTGTTGATTCAGCAATCGTTGCTGAGTTGGTAAGTCGTTCGTCCCAGGATTGGAACTCGAAAGGATACACCACCATGCTCGTCGTCTCACGCAAAGAAAATCAGTCGGTCGTCTTTCCCTCGCTCGGCATCTCCGTCGATATCATTCGAGTGGCCGGTCGAACCGTGAAAGTGGGCATTCAAGCCCCCAGCGACATTCGCATCCTACGCGGCGAATTGCTCGCGGATGAACCGACGGACGCATTAGCGACGCCGCAGTCGACCGATGCCAACTCGGCCTCCAAGCACGAGCTCCGCAACCGGCTGCACCAAGCCAACTTGGCGATGAAGCTGATTGAAAAACAGCTCGCCTGCGGCCAAGTCGAAGCCGCCGAAGAATCGCTGGCGATGGCGCTCGAGGCGTTTTCGTCCATCGAGAAGTCGAGCGTTTTAAAGAGGCCATCGTCCGAGGTCGCCGCAGCAGATTTCCCAGCATCCGAATCGGTCGACCCCGCACCGTCCCCATTCGTCAAAAACGGGAAGCGAAAACGCGCCTTGCTGGTCGAAGACGACCCGAATGAACGGGCGCTATTGGCCAGCTACCTTCGCAGCAGCGGCTACGACGTCGACACTGCCTGTGACGGTCAAGAAGCACTCGAGTACTTGGCCACCCAGAAGCCGGACGCCGTGGTGATGGACATGCAAATGCCCCGGCTCAGTGGCGATCAAGCCGTGCGTGAGATTCGCTCGGACTACCACTTCGATGACGTCAAACTTTACATCGTCAGCGGCCAAGAGCAATCCTCAACCGACGTCCCCAGCGGCGACCGAGGCATCCAGCGGTGGTTCCAAAAACCACTCGATCCGGACACCTTGGTGAGCGAAATGCTCGCCGGCCTCAACTAATCGAGACGACGCTCGTTTAGCAACGGTGTCCGACCCCTTTTGCCGGGAACCGGCCCTGCGGGTGCTTTCAGCACAAAAGGGGTCGGACACTTTTTTCTCGCACAATGCTTAGCAATTATCTATCCAATTCACGAGGCAACTCTGGTTGTGCTCGGTCATCTTGGTGACATACACCACTGAGTCTCTACCCCGCTCATCCGATGCGGGGAAGAATGACCAGGTGGTGACGTTTTTGGATGGATCGGGTTTCGATGATTGTTTGGTTACTCGTTGGAATCTTTGTTGCCGGCTATTTGGCGATCGCGTTTGAGCATTCGATCGGCATCAACAAGGCTGGCTCGGCGCTCGCCACTGGCGTGCTGTGCTGGACCATTTACGCCACCAGTGTTGCCGGCCACTGGAGCGGCCAACCGCTGCTCAGCGATGGTGATGTGCCGACGTGGTTCCGATTGAAAATCGGTGAACTGGAATCGACCAACGCCCCCACCACGGCGACGCTCGGCTCAGCTGAAGTCGCGACCTTCCCCGATTCGGGCGTGTTCCCAGGGCCCCCGCACGCGGCCAGCGACACACACAATAACCTCGCCTTTGAGTACCTACTGGACGGCCAGCTCGTCCACGCCCTGGGTGAGATCGCGGGGATACTCTTTTTCATTCTCGGCGCGATGATGATCGTCGAGCTCGTCGATGCGTTCGAAGGCTTCAACGTGATCACGGATCGCATCCAAGCTCGCGGTAAAGTGCGACTGCTATGGATCTTGTCCATTTTGGCGTTCTTCATGTCATCGGTCCTCGACAACTTGGCGTCAACGATCGTGATGGTGTCGCTGGCCCGCAAGCTCGTCGCCGACCAGGAAACCCGCTGGTTCTATGCGGGGATGATCGTTTGCGCCGCCAACGCGGGCGGCGTATGGTCCGTGATTGGTGATGTGACGACGACGATGTTGTGGATCTCCGGGAAAGTCTCGCCGACTGCCGTCATGGTGAACTTATTCCTGCCAAGCCTTGTTTGCTTGATTGTCCCACTCATCGTCATCTCATTCAAACTCAAGGGAACGATCACGCGGCCGATCGAAGCCAACGGAATCGGCCGTGCGAAAAACTTAAAACCCTGGCAAATCCGATTGATGTTTTGGCTCGGACTCGCCAGTCTCAGTGCCGTGCCCGTGTTCAAGTCGTTGACCAACCTACCGCCATACATGGGGATGCTGTTTAGCTTGAGTTGCGTTTGGTTCGTCGCTGAGATTGTGCGACGTGACTTGGATGACACGACCCGCAGCAGCACTCACGTGATCGAAATTTTGCAGCGCATCGACACCAGCAGCATCCTGTTCTTTCTCGGTATCCTGCTCGCCGTTGAATGCCTCGCATCGGTCGGGTTGCTGGAGTCGCTAGCGACGCTACTGGACGAAAAAGTTGGCAATCAAAAGGCGATCGCACTGCTCATCGGATTTCTATCCAGCGCCGTCGACAATGTGCCGCTCGTCGCTGGTGGTATCCGAATGTATGACTTCCCCAAAGATCACAGTTTCTGGCAATTCCTTGCCTACTGCGCGGGCACCGGTGGCAGTTGTTTGATCATCGGGAGTGCCGCAGGAGTTGCGGCGATGGGTCTCGAACGCATCGACTTCATCTGGTACCTCCGCAAAATTACCCTCTGGGCCGTCCTCGGATACCTTTCCGGCGCCGCCGTCTACCTGCTCTTTCACTTGAATAGCTAAGCATCTGAAGTGAATTTAGCGATCCAGGGTCTCATCCAACTCGCAGCGGTCTGCTGGCACGGACAGAGCCGCTTCCACCTTGCTACCGATTGATTCTTGCATCGTGGAGGGGTGCACTTTGCTGGGGCCTTCGCGGTCCGCGATCGCTTGGTCCGTGGCCGTTTGGGAAATCACCGTCGCCGCTAATCCGTCGGCTGCGGTGGGCATGTTCCGAGCCTCGCCCGTCCAGAGCGCGTGAGCAAACTCCGCATACATGCCCGCGAAATTCTTCTCGCCATGGGCACGCACCCCAGCGATTTAGGGCTAAGCCTTGATGATGGCGAAGTCGATGCTTGGCTACCAAAACCCGTCAGCGTCGAAAAGTTGCTGCAAACCATCCGCCGACTCGCGGCTAGCTGAAGGCTACGTCGCGATATGACTCACCGGCAGATGCACCAGCATCCCGGAGAGTTCGTCGGGATCGATGGGCTTGACGAGGTGGGCGTCAAAACCGGCGTTTAAGGCCTGTTGGATGTCGGACGCTTGGCCGAAACCGGTTAGCGCGATCATGTACGGTGCCGGATCGCCTGAGTCGCTCCGAACTCGCCGTGCCACCTCGTAACCATCAATGCCTGGCAAACCGATATCCACTAGCGCCACTTCGGGTCGGTGCTGCAGGATCGCTTCGAGGACAGATTCACCATCGCCCGTCGCGATCACTTGATGACCATCGAGCTGCAATAGTGAGGCGAGCATCCGCCGGCTATCGTCGATATCTTCAATGAGCACGATTCGCCGCGGCACCTGCTCTCGCGCCACCAGGGGCTGGATGACATCGAGGTGTTCGTCGATGACGGTATCTTCCAGATCCGTCGGTTCGTCTTCGGCGGCGGGTAGCCAAACCCGAAACACACTGCCCTGCCCTTCCCCGTCACTGTGCGCGGTGACTCGACCGTCGTGTTTCTCGACCAGGGTTCGCACGAGAGTCAGCCCAACACCGAGGCCACCTTCGCTCTGCCCCTGTGACTTACCGATTTGGACAAACGCATCAA
>JBBSJZ010000101.1:0-14132 GCA_038256795.1 Pirellulales bacterium
ACGCTTCGTCGTCATGCGGATCGCTCGCACCACTTGCAATCTGGCGCAACCGCACAAGCCGCTGGGCATCGCCGTTGTAAAAGATTCGAATGAGTGCCACCAATCGCGTGCGGTGCAAATCGTTCGGTTCCGAAACGATTGCTTCGCAGATGGAATCAATCATGGGGTCCGACACTGGCACCAGCATTTGCGCCCATTGCTCTCCGACCAGGAAGGGCTCAGCCGCAAGTGTCGAAGCGAGCATCGGGGCGACCTCATTCCAACGTGAATCTGCACGCGAACGTTTTGCCAGGAAGCAAGCGGCACGCAATCGCTCGCGATCGTCGGAATTCTTTGACGTCACTACCTCCCAAAAAAACGAGTCACGCTCGGGGTCTGGAAAATCTAGCACATCACGAATCACTCGCACTGTCTCTGGATCGATTCGCAGCAATTCCATCTCAACGCTTGGGTCACGTTTCTTGTTGATGACAGCCGACGCCAATCGTAGCCGAAATTGATCTTGCGAAAGCGACGGTTTCTCTTGAGAAGAGTCAAGCGTGGTGTCTGTCTCGGATCGGATCGCGTCCTCTACTTTTGCAACAGCATTTTTTCCGTGGACGCGGAGTGATTCGATCGATTCTTTGACACCTGTCACCGGCACCGCGAGCAATCGTTTGAAGGCGATGTCGGATTCGATCCGACGGACTTGGAAGTTCGCGAAGAGGGCAATACTAGATCCGACAGCCAGCAACGCCAACGCTTGCCATCGAATCACACGACCGGCCGACGCCATCATCAAACGCTGTGTTTCAGTCCAAGAGCGTCGGGGAACAAAAAGGCGAATGAACGCCCATTCCCAGACCGTCGGCAGCAATTTCTTATCGCGATGCAATGACCAAAACCCAGCCGTCTCGTCCAATCGCAATCGGGCGCGACCCGCGATCGATCCGCGTTGCTGTTGTGCAAGCCAAGAGTGCAGCGGTGCGACAAGATAGTCATGCGTCAGTTGGTACGCCGGCTCGCTCGACGGTTTGTCGCTGCTGGAGTCGTATTCCGGGCCCGCAGGATGAGCGACCGGGGTGAGTAACCTCAACTCCTTGTCCAACAGCGTCATCAGATCATCGAACTCGTGCGGATCACGATAACCGGCGGCCGCTCTCAATTCCGATCGGTTGCAGTGGCTACCCTTCAAATCCGCACCGGACTTTGGAATCAGCATCGCGAGGACACGCTGAGCGCCCGAGGCGTGTCGTCTCTGGCGTGTCGGCGCATCGGGGACATTGAAAGTCTCGTTCAAGAACGCCGCACCAATTCCGCCGCTTCCTCCAGCAAACTCGAGATTCTTCAAGCACCATTGCTTGTCCTTCATCATTTCTGCGAATACCGCGAGACGCACCGGGACGACACGTCGACGTTCCGATAATTCTCCGATCGCTCGATCAAGAAAAGCGTGGTGGTCGCGTGATAATTCATCATCGGTCTTGGGCAGCCCGCCGTAAGCGCGTCCAATAGCCATCAAAACACGACGAGCATGCGTCACATCAAACAAATCGATCAAGGCCGCGTTTTGCCCCTCACGCACCTCGACTTCGACCTCGCGCAACAATCGGCTGACCGGAACCCAAAAGTCATCGCGTACCGAGAGCAAACATTGCAGATGAATGCCGTCGCATTGACGCAGCGCCGCAACCAACTCGCACGGGCGGTAATCCGTTCGTGCATTGAGCCACTGTTCGAATTGATCCAGAAAAACCACCACCTTGCGACCGTGCAAACGCGTCTGGCCCAAGCGGACCCGCGCGAAAACTTCAGCCAGCGATCGTGCTTGCTGCAACTCCGGGTCGAGTCGCCGAAATGCGCGAAGAATCATTGCTTCGGTGTCGTTGCCCGTGGCTTCGATGATGACGGGGCAAATCTGGTTCGAAAGCAGCGGTATCAACCCAGCACGGATGAGCGATGACTTGCCGCAACCCGAGGGACCATAAATCACGCCGACCGGTTGGGCACTATTGACTCGTGATTCTTCAACCAAACGCTTCAGAAACCGAATCCGCTCCGGTACTCCCAGCCGATCTACCGGTCCAGGCAACAGGCTCAGGAAAAACTCCGCGTCGTCTTCATCAAACGCCCTCAATCCTTTCGGGACAACCGGTGAGTGCTGAAGCCCCGAATCATCGACTTGCAATGAAGCGCTAGCGTGATTCGATCGGCGATCCGTCTTGAGATCTGGTCGCGAACCCAAATCTTGATCTTGCTCACGTAGGAAAGCATCGAGATCTTCGGCCAAATCTTTGGCTGTTGTGTAGCGATCACTTGCCCGCTTGGCCATCGCCCTGAGACAGATACGCTCGAGTTCTCGAGGAATCGAATCGTCGATTTGGCGAGGCGGCTTTGACTCATAGAACACGACGGACTCGAGCACCTCTTCACGCGTACCGCCGGAGATTGGCATCCGTCCAGAAATCATCCGGTACAGAACCACACCGAGGCTGTACACATCCGAACGACCGTCGACGAGGTGTCCTTCACCGCGGGCCTGTTCCGGACTCATGAACGCAGGCGTGCCTGCATAGCCGCTGCACTTTCCGTACGACTCGTCGTGCATCGCGAGGCCAAAATCGATCAAGTACGGCCGTCCGGAATCATCCACGATGATGTTCCCCGGTTTGACGTCGCGGTGAATCACGCCTCGCAGGTGCGAGTAGTGAAGCGCCCCGGCGATGTCGCGGCAAATCTTGACGGATGCGAGAAAGTCCGGACGCTGTTCGGAGAGTAAGGTCGAAAGGACTTGCCCATCAATGAACTTCGTGACGAAGAAACAAATCGCTTTGTCGTCGCGTCCTGAGTCAAATACGGTCACGATATTGGGGTGATCCAATTGCGCCACCAAGCGTGCCTCGCTCAGATAGCGATCGACCAACTCGTCGGAGTGAGTGTACTTTGGCAACGGAACTTTGATCGCGACGTCGCGGTTCAGTTGTAAATCGATCGCGCGATAAACGGCGCCAAATCCGCCGCTTCCGAGCACCGACTTGATCACATAACGACCGACCGACTGACCCAACGCCAGAGAATATGCAACATCAGGCATCCGGTTCTGGGGCAATTCGATCGGCGGCACTTCAGCATCGCTGCCGATGGTCGTCAAATCTTTGGTTTCGTTCGGTCCTTGCCCGCTCATGCGTGATGCGTCCGAGGATTTCGACTCAGTGATGAATTTCGCTTCAGAGCGTCTGTCCCCCGTCTAGGTTAGCTGATGGACCGATGGCCGCTAGTGCTTCAGCCCGTTTTAGAATTACGGCCCAGAGAACGAGTATCCTTCAGGATGGTCGGCCAATGACACTACCATCCCGTCCCAACAATCCACTCACGTCTTCGAAACTGAGTGCGATCGCCGATAGAACCACGTGAGATTTTGATCGAGATCCCACTCAGCGGTCGGCAAAACAATGACTTCATAGGTCATTCAGCGCTGAAGCCCACCTTACTACGCAGATCATCCGATACGACGCGGGCCAGTTTGCCGAGCCCGTCAACCATGTCGGCCAGCCCCTTCCGGATCGTCGCGTGGATTTGGTCGCTTTCTCTGGAGTCGTACTAGTGAAGCATGAGATCGTCGAGCTCCAAGTCGGTTTGTCCTTGGCACAAGCGACAGAGAGCAAATTTGCCGAATTTCGGGAAGTTGTTGGGAATCGCTCATCGGGCTGTTCCCTTTCTTAATCAATCAGTCTCAACGAGCGTCGCACTCGGGTTGGGTTTCGACCTTGGCTTGTGATGAATCGAGACGAGTCACGATGACATAGTACGCTCCTAATTCGCCTTCGGGGATTTCAAAAAATGGTGCAAGTTGATGAGATCCTTGCGTTAATTCGGTGACGAAGCTGACCTCGTCGGCACCTTGGCCAACGGGCTTTCGATCCAGATCCTTGCCGTCGAATCGGAGCACCGCGTGAGTGGCGTTGATGGAGTTCCCGACTTCGGTACGAAACGCTTTTGTGGATCCGGGCACATCTTCACCCGCCGGCATTGCTGCGTTGATCGCAGCGGCTGATTCGGCGGGCCAACGACGCAGCGAAATACGGAATTTTCCGGCTTCGATCACTTTGACGGCCCAATGACCTTCGTAAGTGAGTTTCTCCGACTTCGAGTGTTTTCGGTCCGCGATGCGAATGGAACCTTGGTGCCAGGGCGGATAAGTTTCTTGAATCCAATCATGGGCCGTTAGGCTGACGACGGGATGTTTGGGATCACCAAGGTAGATTTCAGTCGTTTGAGAAAACGTGGGTTCCAGCTCAGCCCACCACTGCTCATAAAACGCTCGCATGTCGGCGACGACCTCAGGATAATCCTTGGCGATGTCGTTCTTCTGGCCCGGATCGACGCCGATTTCGTAGAGTTTTTTTCCGTTGATCAACCGGTACTTTTGCGACATGACCGATGAGCTTCGCCACTTGATCGGATCGCGAACTCGCTGTGAGTCACTGATGACGAAACGAGCGGGCCAATCCACGTCTTTGGTAGGGTCAAACAAACTGGCGATCGAGACCCCATCGAAGGTAACGCCGTCCGGTTTCTTCACGCCGGTCATCTCAAGAAGCGTCGGAACCACATCCACCGCGTGCGTGAGTTCGGGGACATCATGTTGTTGGGTGATGCCGCCTGTGGGCCAATGGAGAAAGAACGGGACACGATGGCCACCGTCATAGGGACTGCCTTTCCCATCACGCATTCCCGCGTTGTAAATCTTCGCGCCGCTGGCTGTTCCATTATCGGTCGTGAAGACAAAGATCGTATCGTCAGCGACGCCCAACTCTTCAATCAACTGACGAGTCTTGCCGACGTTGTCGTCGATGTTGGTGATCATGCCATAGAACGAAGCGATGTTGTCGGACTGGTCTTCATAGATGTCGGTGTACTTCGTCGGGCAGTGGAGTGGACCATGCGGTGCGTTCGTCGAGATGTAGGCAAAGAACGGCTTCTGCGTTTTGGCACACTGAGTGATGAACGTGTTAGCTTGCTCAAAAAAAACGTCGGTGCAGAAGCCTTTCGCGGGCACGGTCTTGCCGTTGTGGAAATAGGAACCGTCGAAATAGGCGTTGTCCCAAAGATCGGGCGTTTGGCCGACGCCCCCACCACCATGTCGAAAGACCTCGGTGAATCCACGGTCCTCGGGTCGATAAGGATAGTTGTCGCCCAAGTGCCATTTGCCAAACATCCCGGTTTCGTACCCCGCGTCAGCAAACATTTGACCCACCGTGACTTCGTTCTCACGCAGCATTGAGCGGCCCATGATCGTGTGCCAAACACCGGTTCGATTGGTCCAATGACCGGTCAGGAGGGAGCAGCGAGTGGGAGAACACGTCGGGGCGACGTGGTAGTCACGCAACGCAACACTTTCCGATGCCAAGTGATCAATGTTGGGCGTCTTGATAATCGGATTACCGGTGCAGCCGAGATCGCCATAGCCTTGGTCATCCGAGATAACAAAGACGATATTGGGAGGAGCCGCGAAGACGCTTCCGGGGAAGATGGCGGAGAAAAAACTCAGAAGAATGATCCGGGTACTTGGTTTCATGATTTGTGATCTTTAACGGGAAGCCGGGAAGCCGTGAGATTTGGTGTCTGGTATCGGATGCGGCCAATCCGTTTGCAGAAATTGGTTGCCTAGCGAATGACTACAACGGCTAGCTCGCTCCGAACTATGCCTAGCGGACATGCATCTCTTGGAACGCCGTATTTTCATGACGTTGTGTTACCGGGGCGACTTGCCAGTAAATCCAACGGAAGGTACCCAACGTTTGACGGGAACGTAGCGATGTCGCAGTAAATGTATCTGAACGTTGCCCCGTGGAATCAATGCTGCCCAGTGGAATCATCTCCCCTCCCGATGAAAGTTCCCAGCCCGGGTCGACATCCGAACGACTGCCATACAGCGTGAATCTTTGCGGACCACGTGAGCTGTTCTTGTTGGTGCTCCAAGTCGTGATCTCCGAGATCGGTTTCGACGATCCCAAGTCCATGCGATAGACGCCGGTGAACACTGAATTCGAGAAAACGGGACCGTAGTCTTGCGTGAGTTTACCATCCACCAAATTGGGAAGGGGCGCGTTCGTGGTCAATTGATTGGATGCCATTTTCAGTGACATTTGCTGCGGGATAGGCAACTTGCGAAAACCGGACGGTATGTCAGTGGTTTCAATCAAAACGAAAGGACCACCGGCGACTTCGATTTTGGTCGGTTGTTGATTGCGAACAATCTGAAGCGTCAAAGGAACATCGCCCGCGCGGCAATAGGCCTCGATCAGATCCGCAGACGTTCGCGTGGCGGTTGTATTGATGGCCTGAACCAGGTCGCCGTTGAGCAATCCGACGTCGGCTGCTGCGGAAGTTGGCGAGACGTCCGACAGTGCCACACCTCCAGCCTCCTTACTCACGCCGAAGGCTGAGAATTCTTCTCCGGTCAACGACTTTACCCGGCAACCCAGCCAATAGAGTGGAATCTCCGTTGGCGGTTGCGGGCTATCAAGACGCGGTCGGTCAAGTTGTTCTTTGACGTTGACGATTGGCAGCACCGGTGTTTTCGCAATCGCTTTGAGCGAAGGTTTCTTGACGCCGAACTGATCCATCGGGAAATTCTCGAATCCAATCCGGCGTGCTGGCGAATCCTCACCGACCCGGTAGTCGCCTGCGATCGGGTTGACGAACAAAGGATCGGCGACGATGGAGTTGACGTCCCAACCGAACTGGGCAAATTGATTTCTCATCGCTGCGTTCGTTGAAAAGTACAAGTTCTCGTCAACGCGTTTACCTTTGGCGGTTTGAGAGGGCATGCGGGCGCCCTTCGGCGCCGACATGAAAATGTTGCCGTACACTTCATCGCCACTGTTGTCGTACCAAACATGTGGGTGCAGTCCGTTATTGACCGTGATGTTGTTCCAAGCCCGGCGGTTAAAACCCTCACGCAGTTTCAGCCCACCGTTGAGCAACAGATTGTTGTAGATGTGATAGTTGGACGAACCATCATCGAGATCAATGTCCCAGCCATGATCGCAGCGCATCCGGTTGTTGCAAATGACCGTCGTTTCAACCGCATCCAATAGTGGCAGGTCGGGACTGTCGTTGATCGCGGCCTGCGACGCCTGCTGGTCTCGTCGCCAATACCGGTCACGGCCCCAAGAATTGAACGAACCGTGATCGCCGGTTTCTTGAACGGTATTGAAGACGTCGTTGCGTTCGATCAAGTGACCGCCCCAAGTTCCATCGCCGATGTTGATGCCAGCGCGAGCACAATCGTAGACGGAACAATCTCGCACCGTGATGCGGCGGGCCATGGAAATTTGCACGCCTGCGGGTTGACGCTCGACACGGCCAATGCCATGGATCAAGCAATTCGCGACCATCGAATCAGCGGGGTAATTAGCTGTTTTGGGTCCTGGCGTGCGGTCAATTTTCGCCAGGTCATTGGATTGACCATATTCGAACAAGGGATCGCGGACGGCGTCGGGATTGCCGACGAAACAGACGCCGCTGGCACCGCAATCATGGATGTGGCAACCATCCACGAGGGCAGTGCGGTTGTAATTGCTGATGAAAACCGCGTTGCCACCCAGTTGATCGAACTGGCAGTCGCGTAGGGCCACGTTTTCGGTGCCGTCCAAGATCACGGCGCCGCCGCGATAAATCGTCCAATCACTTCGCAGCAACGGTTCTTTCGTTTCCATGAAAGTACGAGCGGCATGCCGAAACGTGAACCCCTGAACGGTCACATGTCGCACCGGTGCTGATTGGGTGCCACGGCATTCGACCAGATGACGCAGTCGAACAACTTCGACAGTCGCTTTCTCGAGATCGCACTCGGATTCAGGATAGAAGTACAGCGTTTGCGAATTGCTATCGTGAAACCATTCGCCGGGCGCGTCGAGTTCTTCAAAGATGTTTTCCACCATGCGATGCTCATCATGCATGCCCATTTGGCGGTTGTTCTGCCAACCGCCTTCGTAGGTAACTTCCCCGTCGGAGTCCTTACCCGTGATGCGGTAGTGGTACCCGCCCCAGCGGGCGCGGTGCATTGCGTGGATGTATCCTCCGGCGGGATTTTCCCAGTGCGCGGCGCGTGATTTAGAAAACGCATCAGCAGCAAAACCTTGGTAGGCGGCTGTCGTCTGGGTGGCGTCGTCGTTGGGATAGCGAGCCATGCGTTGGTTTTTTGCGTCGACGAACAACTGGTCGATTTGAAAACCGACATCCGTCTTGGCCATGAAGATGCCATCGCGATAGGGTGCCCATTTCAAATCCAAACGCATACCGCCGCTGAGGATCGCGCCACCTTCGTTTTCGGCTCGATAGATAACCGGAGCGTCGGTGGCTCCTGAGTCCGCATGGGTCAACACCAGCGTCTCGGGCATGTAATAGGTGCCATCGGCGACATGAATGGTCACTGGCTCGTTTCCGCAAAGCGGCCTCGCCAACAATTGGGCCTTCGCCAGCGTGGCGATCGGTGCACCAGTCGTGCCAGGCTGAGAATCGTCGCCCGTTGGACTGACAAAGATATCTGCGCCGTGGAGCGTTTGATTCGCGAAGCACGCCAAGAGCATGAACTTGAGATACACAGGCATTGGAACGGTCCATCCGGGTTTGTCGTGGTTTGGGTAGAATTCTCTCGCAAGGAGATTCACCGTGCAAGACAAAGGATCTGATTGTCACTTGCTATGCCGGTTTTTGCAGCATCGAGCCGTCGAAAGAAATGCGGGCGACCTCGGCACGCATCGCCCTAACCGCGGTCAAAGGCTTGCCGCTAGAAAAGTTCCTCAACGGCGAGGTCGCGTCGCTTTCTCTCGCGCGAGGTCTGGATAAGATGTCGATATGAGCAACGCAACCATGAATCGATTCCCGCGTCCTACGAGGCTGGCTAAGTTCGTGACTTTGAGCTGCGCGTGGCTGATGCCTCTGTGTTGCTCCGCGATGGCGGCGGACGAGTCGGTTGATTTCGGTAAGCAGATCGCCCCCATCTTTTCACAACATTGCATCGATTGCCATGGTCCGTACGAACCGGAAGGTCAGTTTCGGCTGGACCGACTATCGACCATGCTGGCGGGCGGCAACTCGGGTGAACCAGCCGTGGTGCCGGGTGAGCCGGACCAAAGCTTTCTGATGAAGTTGATTCATCGCAAAGAACCGGGCAAGGAAATGCCGCCGGACGAGCCACTCGCGCCGCACGAGATTGATCTGATCCAGCGCTGGATCGCTGGTGGAGCGAAGACGCCCGAAAGTTATGGGCCTGCGAAAGAGAAGGCAGAGCTATCGCATTGGTCGTTTCAGCCAATCACACGTGCGGATTCCGGCAGCGTCGATTCATTCATCCGTCACAAACTAAACGAGAACGGTTTGACGCGTTCTCGCGAAGCCGATCGCCGCGTTTTGATTCGGCGTTTGTATCTCGTCATGTTGGGGATTCCACCCACGCCCCAGCAGCTCGATGCATTTGTGAACGATGATCGCGAGAACGCCTGGCAGGAGCTCATCCACGAGGTCCTGGCCAGCGACCATTACGGCGAACGAATCGCAACGTTCTGGCTGGATTTGGTCAGGTTTGGCGAGACGCACGGATTCGAGATGAATCGTGAGCGACCGACGGCGTGGCAGTATCGTGATTGGGTCATTCAGTCATTCAACAACGACAAGCCGTACGATGAATTCATCCGCCAACAGATCGCGGGCGACGCTTTGGGTGCCGACGTGGCGACCGGTTTTTTAGTCGCCGGTCCCGTGGATCAAGTGAAAGGCAGCGATCCAAAGTTGCAGCAAACACAGCGGATGAACGAACTGGATGACTTCATCAACACAACAGGCACGGCCATGCTGGGACTCACCACGGGCTGCGCGCGTTGCCACAATCACAAGTTCGATCCGATCAGCCAGCGCGATTACTACGCACTGCAAGCAGTGTTCGCCGGCGTGCAACACGGTGATCGCGCACTGCCTCTTTCACAGGCGCAGCACCAGCGCCTCGCAGCACTGGACGCCGAAATCACGGATCTTGAAGACAAGTTGCAGCCATTCATTCCGAATGCGGACGGAGGCAAGCGTGTTGCGGTTAACGCCAAACACAATGACGAGACTTTCGCTCCCCGCAAGGCTCGATTCGTGCGGTTCACCATTGAAAAAACCACCGGTGGAGAAGGCTGTGTCGACGAACTGGAAATCTTTTCCGAGCAGCGGAATGTCGCACTGGCTGACGGTGGAGCGATCGCGACGTCATCGGGCGACTTTGTGCATCCCAAGCACAATCTATCGAACATCAACGATGGCCAGTACGGAAACGATCGCAGTTGGATCGTCAAATCGAAGGAGAACGGTTGGGTGCAGATCGAACTGACTGAACCGACGGTCATCGACCGCATCGTTTGGGGGCGAGACCGCCATGGAGACTACGGCGATCGCTTGCCGATTGAATATCGCATCGATTCGGCAATCGAACCGGGACAGTGGGAAGCCGTAGCCTCATCGTCCGATCGGCAACCGTTTCAGACGAAAACGCCAGCCGACACGAACTACGCGTTCGACGGCTTTTCGCAACCAGAGGCGGATCGAGGCAGGTTGTGGCTCGAGCGATTGCAGGATGCACGTCGCGAGAGAGCAGCGTTGCAAAAGTCGACTCTGGTGTACGCAGGAAATTTTGTGCAGCCTGGGCTGACACATCGACTGTATCGAGGTGAACCGGATGCGAAGCGTGAGCAGGTGGGTCCCGATGCGATTGAAGTATTCACGTCGCTGGATCTGGATAGCAACGCACCGGAACAGAGTCGTCGACTCGCGCTGGCCGATTGGATTGCCAGCGATGATAACCCGCTGACGGCGCGTGTCATTGTGAATCGCCTCTGGCAGTTTCACTTTGGTACCGGGATCGTTGACACGCCGAGTGATTTCGGACGCAACGGGACTCCGCCGAGCCATCCTGAATTGCTTGACTGGCTGGCCAGCGAATTGATCGCCCACGATTGGTCGCTGAAACACATTCATCGATTGATCCTGCTGTCGAAAACATGGCGTCAGGACCATCAGCCCGATGCAGCCGCGATGCGTCTCGATGCGGCTTCACGGTTGCTGTGGCGATTCCCGACTCGGCGATTGGAAGCCGAAGCGATCCGTGATTCGATACTGTCGGTCACGGGTGTGCTTGATCTGCACGGCGCCGGCGGCCCCGGATTCGATTCGTTTGAGGTCGAGATGGAAAATGTTCGTCATTACTATCCCAAGAAGTCGTACGGGCCGAAGGATTGGCGGCGGATGGTTTACATGACGAAAGTGCGGCAGGAACGCGAGCAAGTTTTCGGTGCTTTCGATTGTCCCGACGCCAGCATGGTCGTGCCGCGGCGCGGTCGTTCGACGACACCGCTGCAGGCACTCAATCTGCTCAACAGCGGTTTCGTGATGCAGCAGGCGGATTTGTTTGCGCGGCGACTGCAGCGCGAACATGAAACCGTACCGCAGCGCATCGAAAGAGCGTGGCTGCTGTGTTTCCAGCGACCGGTCACAGCAGAAGAACTCGCGGACAGCGAGAGGTTTATTCAGCAAGAAGGGATGCAGCAGTTTGCCCGCGCGATGCTGAATGCGAACGAACTTGTGTTTATCCCTTGAGCAGAGATCGTAGGGCGAATCGCCACTCCATGAGACCCATCATGCACCCACTTCTCGACCGACGAAATTTCCTTTCCAGCACCGCATCTGGATTGAGCAGCATTGCACTGGCAAGCCTTTTGCAACAACAGAACCTGTTGGCGGAATCCGCACCGATCCGACCGGAGATCAACCCGGAGCATCCCTTCGCCCCGCGCCCGTCTCATCACAAAGCCGCGGCGAAGAATGTGCTGGTGATCTTCTGCTCGGGCGCGTGCAGTCAGATCGACACGTTTGATTACAAGCCCGAGCTGATCAAGCGTCACGGCCAGCCGCTGCCGGGCGCGGAAGACCTTGTCACATTTCAGGGCGCTCAAGGAATGCTGACCAAAAGCCCGTGGGAATTCAAGCCACGCGGTGAATCCGGAAAGATGATCTCCGAACTTGTTCCTCAGCTTGCCGAGTTGGCGGATGATATGTGTTTCATTCATTCATTGACCGGAAAAACGAACACGCATGGACCGGGTGAGAATTTCATGTCGACCGGCTACACGCTCGACGGATTCCCGAGCATGGGCGCGTGGGCGACATGGGCACTGGGCACCGAAAACGAAAACCTTCCCGCGTACGTTGCCATTTCCGATCCGCGTGGCACGCCGCAATCGAGTGTCAACAATTGGGGGCCGGGATTCTTGCCGGCTGCGTTTCAGGGGACGGAGTTCAACGCGACCAAACCGCTCGGCAATCTGGATGTGCCCTTAGGCATTAGCGCGAAAACGGACCGAGCGACGCGTGCTTTTTTGGAACGATTGAACCGGCGTCATCTGGAACGTTTCGAAGGTGACAGCGAATTGGCCGCCAGAATTTCCAGCTACCAACTTGCTGCCCGAATGCAATTGAGTGTTCCCGAAGTGACGGACTTGTCGAGCGAACCGCAAAGCATCCTGCGAGAGTACGGAGCCGACGATTCCGAGAATACTCTGAAGGCTCAGTTCGCAAGGAACTGTATTCTCGCGCGGCGGTTGATTGAAAAAGGTGTCCGTTTTGTGCAACTCTTCAACGGAGCCTATCAGACCGGCGGCGAGGGTGTCAGCAACTGGGACGGACACAAGCAAATCGCCGAACAATACAGCAAACATGGTCCAGTGTTGGACCAGCCGTGCGCCGCGCTTTTGCGTGACATGAAGCGACGAGGATTGCTGAAGGACACGTTGGTCGTATGGATGACCGAGTTTGGTCGGATGCCCACGTTTCAAGCAGGTGCCAGCGGCCGCGATCACAATCCAGACGGGTTCACCGCATGGATGATGGGGGCCGGTGTGAAGGCACCGTTTACCTACGGAGCCACCGACGAGTTCAGCTACAAAGCCATCGAGAACGTTGCCACCGTCTACGACTTTCACGCCACAATCCTGCACCTGTTAGGACTGGATCACGAGCGACTGACCTACTACCACAACGGATTTGAGCGCCGTTTAACGGATGTCCATGGTCATTTGATCAACGAGGTTCTCGCATGAAATGCCTTCGCTCTCTCGTCAAAATCATAGGACGGCCCCTGCGGGCCGTCGTGGCAAATATGTGGTTAATGGGCCTGTGCGGTATCGCCGCGGCTGATGACTCTGTCGATTTCAAGCAGCAAATCGCTCCCATCTTTCAGCAGCATTGCGTGCGATGTCATGCTTCCGACAATGCCAAGGGCAACGTTTCGCTGGCGACCTTGGAAGACCTGAAAGCGAATGAGTTTCTCATCGCTGGTGATGCTGATGGCAGCTATCTGATCGAACTGGTCACGCCGCAAGATGGTGAACCGCCAGCCATGCCACACAAGGCTGAGCCACTATCGAAGGATGAAGTCAGCCTGCTGTGGCAATGGATCGAGCAGGGAGCGAAGTGGCCGAGTGATGTTGTTGTCAAAGAATCGTCCAAAGCCGATGCGTCGTGGTGGGCACTGCAACCGCTTTCAATATTACAGGATGGAGGTTTACTCCACGATGCAATCGACGACTTCATCATCGCAAAGCTGGCTGGCAAGGGGCTCACCCTCAGTCCTCAGGCGGATCGTCGGACGCTGATCCGGCGGCTTTCGTTTGATTTGCTGGGCTTGCCTCCGAAACCGGAAGAGGTCGAGGCGTTCGTCAATGATGCTGATCCAGCGGCCTATGCAAAACTGGTTGATCGCATGCTGGATTCGCCGCACTACGGTGAGCGATTCGCGAGGCACTGGCTGGACTTGGCTCATTATGCTGACACGCATGGCTTTGAACGCGACAAGCGCCGCGACCATGCATGGCGGTACCGCGATTACGTCATTCAAGCTTTTAACGAAGACAAACCTTACGACCGTTTCTTGCAAGAGCAGATTGCGGGCGATGTGATGTGGCCCGACGACACGCAGGCTGTGATCGCGACCGGTTTTCTGGCGGCCGGTCCGTGGGACTTCGTCGGTCAAGTCGAAACTAAGAGTGACGAACTTCGCCGATCCGCTCGGTCGCTCGATCTGGACGACATGGCGACGCAGGTGATGACCTGCA
>JBBSJZ010000102.1:0-14099 GCA_038256795.1 Pirellulales bacterium
CGGATCCGAATCTCGAAAATCTGCTCCTCGCAAAATTCTTCGAGAAAGCCGTCGAAGACGCGCAAGAAAATTGGCGCAAAGTCGTCGCCGTCGCTTCGATCATGGGAATTCCCGTCCCCGCATTTAGCACCGCGCTGTGCTACTACGACGGTTACCGACTGGAACGGTTGCCCGCCAACCTGTTGCAAGCCCAACGCGACTACTTCGGCGCCCACACTTACCAGCGAACCGACATGGAAGGCACCTTCCACAGCGAATGGCTGGACCTCCGCAAGACCCCCAAGGCCTAAGTCGAGCTCACCGTCACGATGTGAGCGGTTTTGGCGCTGGCCACCGCTCGCTGAAGCTCAAACGCTGGCACACGACTCGACGCTTTCGCCGATCGTCCACTGCGAGAAGTCATTCTCGTCGCGGTGGACGCGGTGATAGACGGTGTCACGTTCGATCGGCTCGCGTCCGGCTTCGATGATCAAGTCGCGGATCGAATCGACGGCCAAGCACTCCGGTGTCGTCGCGCCGGCGTCGTGATAGATCAACTCGTGTCGCACCGTGCCGTCGATATCATCCGCACCGTAAGCCAATGCGGCTTGCGCGGTCGCGATGCCGAGCATGATCCAGTAAGCCTTGATGTGCTGGACATTGTCGAGCATCAAACGGCTGACCGCGACAGTCCTCAAATCCATCAATCCCGATGGCTTCTTTAACTCCGCGAGCTTGGTGTTCTCGGGGTGAAATGCGAGCGGAATGAAGACTTGAAATCCGCCCGTCACGTCCTGCAACTCGCGCAGCCGGAGCAAGTGATCGATGCGGTGAAACGCCTTCTCGACGTGCCCGTAAAGCATCGTGCAATTGGTTCTCAGCCCGATCTCGTGGGCGGTTTGGTGAATATCGAGCCAGGCGTGCGTGTTGGCCTTGTGCTCGCACAATTGATCACGAACTTCGGGATGGAAAATCTCCGCGCCGCCACCTGGCATGCTGCCCAGCCCCGCGGCACGCATGTCCTCGAGGACCCAGCGAACGGATTTTTTGGTTTGAAACTCAAACCAGTTGATCTCGACGGCCGTCCAAGCCTTCAAGTGAATCTTCGGATAGTTGTCGTGCAACAACTCGATGATCTGGCGATACCACTGGTACGGCCGTTGATGATGCAGCCCACCGACGATATGCATCTCCGTGCAACCATTTGCCGTCGCTTCACGGCCGCGATCGAGAATTTGTTCGTCGCTCATCGCATACCCCTTGGGATCGCGAAGGTCGCTGCGGAACGCACAAAAGCGACAGCGATAGACGCACACGTTGGTCGGATTCAGGTGCGTATTGATGTTGTAGTACGCGACGTTGCCGTTCTTCTGCTCGCGCACCCAATTCGCCAATTCTCCGACACTCTGCAGCGGTACTGCGGGATCGTACAAAAAGATTCCGTCATCCAAATTCAATCGCTTGCCGGATTCGACCTTGTCGCGGATCTCACGCAGTCGGCTTTGTTGTTGGGTATTCATCCAATCACTCGTTTGTTTCAGTGGATCACCACTCGATCCTAGGATCGAACTGGGCTGTGCAGCAGATGTTGACGGGTAGTTTTTGGGGTGCGAGGCGGGAGCCGTCATCGCAGTGTTTTCCCAGGCGGGAGCCTGGGAGGAAGGTGACGTGGGAGTTCGGGAACGACTTTGGTGCTTGGCAGGTTAACCGTTAAACAACCCAACAATCAACGGCGCCGGCGACCAGCAAAATCAAGCTAATCGCGGCATTGGTATTGAAAAACGCTTCATTGACTCGCGTCAAATCGCGTGGGCTGACCAGCCGATGCTGGACGATCACCAGCACGGATGTGACGGCTACCGCAACAGCGAAAACGGGCCCCAATCCGGCAATACTGCCGACGTAGGCCAACAACACGAGCATGCCGATCATCACCAGATGCGAAGCCGCGGCGATCCGCAAGGCGCGAGCAATGCCATATCTTGCCGGGATGCTGTGCAATCCCGCCTCCGTGTCGAACTGGGCGTCCTGGCACGCATAGATAATATCAAAGCCGGTCACCCAGGCGGCGACGGCGGCAGCGAGGATCATCGGCAATGTCAAGTCACTCGGGAACTGGCTCGGATTAAAACCGCGAATCGCGACCCAAGCACAGATCGGCGCGAGACTCAGCGCAAAGCCGAGCCAGAGATGCGCTCCGGCGGTGAACCGTTTCGCGAGACTGTAGCCGAGCAAGAACACCAGCACTGGGAGCGAGCCGGCCATGGGTACGGCGTTGGGTAAAAACAGCAGCGTCGACGCGACGAAGCCGATGCAGGTCCACAGCACGAATCCCCAGACCCGGCCGCGCGATAGCTTGCCCGCGGGTAAATGACGTGTCGCCGTCCGCGGATTCTCGGCATCAAAGCGGTGATCGATGACGCGATTGAAAGCCATCGCGGCGCTGCGGGCCAGCACCATGCACAGCAGCACACCGACGAGATCGCGAATCCGAAATGTCGGGTACGCTCCCGACGTCAGCGGAGTCGCAAATGCCATCACCATGGCCAGAACAGCAAACGGCAATGCGAACACCGTATGGCTGAATCGGATCAAGCCCAACCAATCGGCGATCGACGCGTGGGGTCGATCGGGCGTCGCTTCTTTCACGGCGTCCATGATTACAGTTCGCCCCATCGCTGCATCAGCGAGTTATGGATATCGAGTTGGTCGAGGATTCGGCTGACGATAAAATTGACGAGCGAATCGAGTGAATCGACGCCGTGATACCAACCCGGCATCGCGGGCAGAATGACGCCACCCGATGCGGCAATGCGGTGCATATTCTCAAGTTGCAACACACTCAGTGGCGTTTCACGCGGGACCAGTACGAGCTTGCGATGCTCCTTCAAGTGAACTTCCGCGGCGCGTTGGATTAGGTTGCTGGCGGCGGCTCGGGCGATCCCGCTCAACGTGCTGCCACTGCAAGGACAAATCACCATCGCGCGGGTGCGAAATGAACCGCTCGCGATCGGCGTCATGAAGTCGTCGTGTTGGTGGTAACGAATTTGTGCGAGACGATCGGGGCCCACGATTGTCGGACTCGTCGGCGTCGCTGACCAGGGCGGAACGAAGTTCACGAGTGCCGCCAAGTCGGGCGAGCGGAGGTTGATCGCGAGGTCGAGCTCCTGTTTGATCACCGCAGCCCCGCTGGGGCTGATAGCGAGATGTATCTCGTAATCACCGCGACAGAGCACCTGCAACAATCGGACGGCATACACCGCACCACTGGCACCGGTGATCCCGAGCACGACGCGTTTCGAAGGGTCGGTCACGATGCGGGCTCGCGATCGGCAACCGGTTTCGTTCCCTCGTAGCATGTCGCCACGCCAAACGTGAGTCGTGAGAAGCGAACCTCCGTCAATCCGGCATGCCGCATACGATCGGCTAGTGCCTGGCCGTAGGGGAACTCCTTCACGGACTCAGGCAAGTACTCGTAAGCGGCCTTGTTGTTGCGGGCCAACCATTGACCAATCCGTGGCAAGATGTTCCGAAAATAAAACCCGTACAATTGCTTGAGTACCGGTAACTCGGGCTGGGAAAACTCGAGCACGACAACTTGGCCCCCCGGTCGACACACCCGCGCCATCTCGCGCAGCCCCAAGTCCGTGTCGGTGACGTTGCGAAGCCCAAAGGCGACCGTGACGCACTGGAACGTGCTTGAAGCAAACGGCAGCGATTGAGAGTCGGCTTCGATAAATTGGATCGGTTGCCGATCGTTGTGACGCGATTGTTTATCGGCAGCGATCTCGAGCATCGCCAGGCAAAAATCGGACGCGACGATGCGCGTGGTGGGAAAGGACTGACTCGCCTTTTTGGCCATCGCGATCGCCAGATCGCCGGTGCCAGTACAGGTATCGAGTACGGGATAACCATCGACAAATCGCAATCGTCGCACCGTCCGCCACCGCCAGTAGCGATCGATGCTGAGCGATAGCAGATGATTCATCGCGTCGTAGCGGGGCGCAATCTGACGAAACATCTCCCGCACGCGGGCACCGCTTTTGTCCAAAGTGGCTGGGCTCGCTGCGCCAGGAGTGTCGGTCGCAGTCGGCAATGTTGCTGGAGTCATTGGTGGTGCTCGCCTCGCAGGTTTATCGCGAACGGGTCAATTTCAGTGCCAGTAAAAGCTACAGTGCTGATAAACCGCGGCGGGTGACCCCCAAGTTAACTCGCTGCGGACATTTTGCCGAGCACGCGTCGCTAGCCGACTGGATATAAAGGCAACATGAGAACGATACTTTTCGATATCGACGGCACACTCCTGCTCAGTGGTGGTGGTGGCCGAGAGGCGATGCGGCATGCACTCGCCGCTGAATTCGGGATCGCGGATGCCTGGGCGGATATCTGCTTCAGCGGCCGGACGGATCACTTTCTGCTCAGCGAACTGCTCCAGGGCAACGGCATTCATCCGGACGATGCAGCCCGCGACCGATTCCGCAAACGATATGTCGATGTCTTTCCCGAATTTGTTCAAGCTTCTGGCGGACGCGTGTTGCCCGGTGTCGTGGAGCTACTCGAGACGCTGAGCCAGGATCCTCGGGTCCGCGTCGCTGTCATGACCGGGAATCTGCCGGAGACCGCAACCGCAAAACTCGAGCATTTCGGTTTGCACACTTACGCCGAGTGGGTCGTGGGTGGCGATTTGGACAGTGAGCGAAACTCGCTAGCACGACGGGCAGCGGACGGAATTCGTAATCGCTATGGTGATGAGGCCGGAGGCGAGGTGGTGGTGATCGGTGATACACCGTTTGATGTCGAGTGCGGTCATGCAATCGGTGCCGCCGTGATCGCGGTTTGCACCGGGGTGCATTCGCGTGACGAGCTGAGCACCGCCTGCGAATACTGTGGTTTCGTTCCCGATGCTGTGTACGACGATTTTTCGGACTGGCGTCGCGTTTATGAGTTGTTGGTGAGCGATGATCCTGCACGTCGACATGGACGCCTTTTATGCGGCGATCGAACAGCGTGACCGACCGGAATTGAAGGGACGTCCCGTCGTCGTCGGCGGGTCGAGCGGTCGGGGTGTCGTCGCCGCGGCGAGTTACGAAGCCCGTCGGTTTGGCATCCACAGCGCCATGCCCGGCCGCCGCGCCGCACAACTGTGCCCGGAGGCCGTGTTTGTCAAAAGTCGCATCGATCACTACGCGGATGTCGGTCGCCAAGTCCGCGAGATCTTTCATCGCTTCACCCCGCTCGTCCAGCCGCTTTCGCTCGACGAGGCGTTCCTCGATGTCACGGGTTCGCTGAAGCTATTCGGTAGCGCCCGCCGAATCGGCGTGGCGATCAAGCAATTGATCCGCGACGAATTGGAACTGACCGCGAGCGTCGGCATCGCGCCCCTCAAGTTCGTCGCCAAGATCGCCAGCGATCTCGGCAAACCCGATGGTCTCGTCGAAGTCACCGCCGAGGGCGTTCAAGCATTCTTGGACCCGCTCAGTATCGATCGCGTCTGGGGCGTCGGGCGTGTCGGTGGCGAGCGATTGCGAAGGCTCGGTATCACCCGGATTGAACACTTGCGGCAAACGGATCTCACCCAGATGCGTCGTCAATTCGGCAAATGGGGTGAGCATCTCTGGAATCTCGCCAACGGCAACGACGATCGTCGTGTGATTCCCGATCGGACCGCTCAACAAATTAGCCACGAGCGGACGTTCTCGGAAGATCTGGCGGATCAAGAAATGCTTGCGGCCGTCACCAGTTACTTAGTGGAACAGGTCGCGGCGCGGCTGCGAGCGAGCGGTCGGCAAGCGAAAACCGTGACCCTGAAATATCGCCGCGAAGACTTTCGCACGTTCAACCGATCGAGAACCCTTCCGCGAGCGACAGCGTCGACGACCGAGCTGATTGTTTTGGCAATGACGCTGCTCGGCGAGATGCGAGCCGAACAACCACGGCCGGTCCGATTGATCGGCGTCTCCGTGGGAACGCTCACGGATCGCGACGCACCCCAGCAATTGAACTTGTTCGATTTAGCCGAACACGAAACGGAGAATCGAGCGATTGACGCGACCATCGACAAACTACGAGCGAAAATCGGCGACAATGCCGTTTACCGAGCGAGCAGTCACGCTTGGATGGATCGCAAGTCGTAACCGCCTTCCGTGGTGACCGGGCGAGCACGCCGCGCGGTTTTGCCTTACTGGTCCGCCAGCGGCGTTTTCTTTTCGGTGATCACTTCGCTCTCTTCGGACTTCTCCGCGTTGAGTTGCACGTAGCTCTTCCACTCTTCGGGCACATTGTCCTCGTGGAAGATTGCTTCAACCGGGCATTCCGGGACGCAGGCCTCGCAATCGATGCACTCTTCGGGGTGGATGTAAAGCATCAGGTCGCCTTCGTAAAAGCACTCGACCGGACACACGACGACGCAATCGGTGTACTTACATCCCGAGCACGGCTGGCAAACCACGTGAGTCATTTCTCACACCTTTCTATGAGTCATAAACGGAGAGGCAAATCGCATCGAAAAGCAGCGACCTGCAGCAAAATATATCGACGGGTCAATGCTGAGGCTGTACCCGAAGTGGAAATCATTCTTGCGAGTCTGGGGCGTCTGTGCGACTGGGGGAGATTGCGAATCGTCGAAATTGGCGTCGGCGTTTGCAAGATCGCCGGAATCGGTCATTCTGTCTTGGCACAGTTTCACTCCTTGATCCCTCTCCCCCGGCTCACCTCCCTCGTGACTGAATTCCAGCCCCCCGTCACCCTACGCCTCAAACCGTCGCGTCAGTTCCCGTTTTTAGCTCGGCACCCTTGGGTTCAAGCTCACGCGCTCGCCGACACGGGCGAGGCACTGGTTTCCGGCCAAGTGGTCGAGCTTGTCGATCACGACGGCAACTGGGTTGCTCGTGGGCTGGTGAACCCGCACAGCCGGCTGCGCGTGCGGCTTTACGCCTACGAAGCTGAGACGGTGATCGACGAATCGCTCTGGAAGTCACGCATCGACGCGGCGATCGCACGGCGGCGGTTGGTCGCGCCCCACGATGATCTCGGGGCTGAGCGGTTGGTCTTCAGTGAATCGGATTTAATCAGCGGTTTGATTGTCGACCGCTACGCCGACCATCTCAGTGTCCAGTTCACTGCGGGGGCTCTGCTGCGTTACCGCGAGGCGATCCTCACGCACCTGAAAAACGCTCTCGGGATCACGCAAACGACGGTTCGAATCGACGAAAAGACGGCGAAGTTTGAAGGGATTTCCGGCTCAGAAGAGGGACTCGACGGCGCCTCAACGGGTAACGACGCGCCCGCGGCCGAGCCGGTGCGGTACCGGCAAAATGGGTTGGAGCTCGGTGTCGACTTGCGAAGCGGCCAGAAGACCGGCGGCTACCTCGACCAGCGACTCAACCATGTTGCCGCAGCCGGTTACTTGCACGGAAGGCGGGTTCTCGATGTGTGCTGCTACACCGGCGGATTCGGATTGGTGGCTGCCAAGGCCGGCGCCGCGCACGTCGTCGGGCTCGACTCGAGCGAATCCGCACTTGCCGCAGCCCAAGAAAATGCCGATCGAAACGGAATCGTCAACATTGAATTCACGCGAGGCGACTGTTTTGACGAACTCAAACGACGGGGTGAGTCCGGCGAGAAGTTTGACGCGGTGATTCTCGATCCGCCACGGTTCGCGGGAAGCCGGCATCAGGTCGAGGCGGCGATCCGTGCATATGGCCGGCTTAATTCATTGGCGATCGACTTGCTGCCACCGGGTGGTGTGCTCGTCACGTGCAGTTGTTCGGGACGGGTCAGCCGTGCGGAGTTTGAGGATATGCTCGCGGATGTCGGTCGTCGGCGTCGCCGGGATTTGATTGTTTTAGAGAGTCGCGGTCCGGCCCCGGATCACCCGGTGGCGATCGCGTGCCCGGAAAGCGATTACCTCAAGTGCGTGATTGCGCAAGTACAATAGAGTTTCGACTTATCAATGCGGGCGACGGAGGGAGTTTTCGCGTGTATAGTCATCGTAGCCGGGAGGGCGGTTTTTCTCGACTTTTCATCTACCGGAGTGCCCCATGCCGGGCGTGACCATCAAGATCCTTCACGGTGCGGATCGCGGCAAGGTTTTCGACGGTCTCGAACCGCCGTTGACCATCGGCCGTGAAGAAGGCAACGATATTCAACTCAATGATGAGCGTGTCAGTCGTTGTCACTTCAAAATCCAGCGTGATAACGATCGACTCGTGCTGACCGATCTCGACAGCACCAATGGCACCAAGGTCAACGGCATCGAGACGCAGCTCAAAATTTTACGCTATGGCGATCTGATCAACGTCGGTCGCTCCTTGATGCTCGTCGGGACCGAAGAGCAAATTGCTGCCCGATTGGCCGTGATGAACAAGGACGGCGTCACGCAAAGCCGCGAGCACGCTTCGTCGGAAAGCTCGATCGCGATCGAACTCGAACGCGAACCCAAGTCGCCTGTGCCCGCCGAAGTGATGCAGATCTACGAGGTGCCGTCGGTCCCGGATGATATGTCGCCAGGCCAAAAAGCACAGGTTTGCGAGATCCTCGATTACCTGCAATCACGCCTCAATCGATTGATCGAAGCGGCGAAGATCGAAGAGTCGAGCCAAGAAGTCGTCCTCAATATGTCGGCCTGGCAACGATTGCTCGATGCCCAAATTCGGTTGGCCACCATGACTCGCCAGATCGCGGACCCGGAGTGGCCGCGGTAGTGGTGTGAGTCGGGCGGGGCAATCGCACGTCCTCACCGACCCGCCAATCGCTCATAGGCTTCGCGATATTTAGCGGCTGTTTGCTCGCGAATTTTTTGCGGCAGCGGCGGCGGTGGGCTGTTCTTGTCCCAGCCACACCCGGACAACCACTCGCGAACGAATTGTTTGTCGAACGAGGCTTGGGCTCGACCCGGCGAGTAGCTGTCCGCGGGCCAGAACCGTGAGCTGTCGGGCGTCAATACTTCGTCGACGAGCGTCAGCTCACCCGCGACGAACCCGAACTCGAATTTGGTATCCGCGATCAAAATTCCACGCTCGCGAGCGTGGTCGGACGCGCGGCTGTAGATGGCCAAGCTCTCGCGTCGGAGCGACTGGGCAAGCTCGTCCCCCAAGTCGTTCTGGACCCGCTCGAAGCTAACGTTTTCGTCATGCCCGGTTTCTGCTTTCGTCGCCGGCGTGAAGATTGGCTCTGGCAACCGATCGCACTGGACCAATCCGGCGGGCAACGGGATGCCACAAATATTTTGGTGGTGCTGGTATTCAACCAAGCCGCTGCCCTCGAGGTAGCCGCGAACGACGCACTCGAACGGGACAACTTCGGCCTTGTCCACCACCATCACGCGGCCCTCCAGCGGTGAAGTGTCAAATTCGTCACCGAGCCGCTGCGGAACGACGGTGCTCCGCAAGTGATTGCGAATCGGCAGCAACTCGAACCAAAAGCGACTCATCGCCGTCAGCAATTTTCCCTTGTCAGGAATTCCAGACGGCAGGATGTAGTCGAACGCACTAATGCGGTCCGTGCTCACGATCAGTAGCGAGTCGCCGAGATCGTAAACGTCTCGCACCTTGCCGCTTCGTCGCGGCAGCGGCAACTGTGTTTCGAGCAGCGCGCCGGTGTCATCAAAGCGGTACATGGGTGTCTCGTCGTGCAGTCGTGGATGGCGCCGGGATGCTCTCGGGTGAGGAATCGCGGTTCGGTACTTTGGCAAACCCGATCCGCGGCGGCAAGCGATGGTTGTCCCCGCCTCGGTTATTGCCTCGGTCACCCTCGCCGCCGAAGCGCCAACGGATTACCATGAGTGCCTTTGTGACACAACGCTTCAAAACGGAAAAGTCGATCGCCATGGGGCAGTTCAATTTCGATGTCCCGGAAGCGGCGCGCACTTTCATCGAGCAATCGCTTTGGAAGGACGCTTACATTTGTGGCATCGAGGGTGTTCCCTGGCAATCGACGAGCGAGTTCGATGGCAAGCACTTTTCCGTCTTTCGCGGGATCGAGTCGTCGGGCAAGCTTTTCCTCACGTGCCCGGTCCCCGGAAGTGGCTACCGAACGCTGAGCACGTGCAGTTTGCGTCCGCTGGAAAAGCCGCATCTGTTGCCACTCGAGCTCGCTCGCGGCAGTTGCTTTCGTGCCCGCGTGCAATCCGATGCCTGGCAACGCGCCGGTTTGATGTTGACCGACAAATTTCAAGAACTGCTGCTTGAAGGCACCCAGTATTTTCTGGATTCGGCGCAGCGGCGTCACGATCCTGACTCCAGCAGTGAAGCCGCAATCCGAGCGATCGAAGTGCTCGAACAATCGCTCGCGGAGCTCGGTGAAACCTACGCGGTCCAGTCGATCTCGTTTCGTAAACAACGCCAGCCGCAAATCACGACGCTGTTCGGCGCTTCGGTCACGCCGCCCTCGGCGACCATCGCCGGCAGTGATGGCTCGAGCGGCGAACACGCCGAGCTTTTCGCATCCACCTTCAATACCGTCGCCGTTCGGATGAGCTGGCCGGAAATTGAAACGGACGCCGGGCGCTACGACTACGACAAGACGTGGAACACCGTCCGCTGGTGCCAAGCCAAGGGTCTAAAAATCATCGGTGGACCGTTGATTGATTTTCGCGAACGCATGATGCCGAACTGGCTGTACCTGCTCGAAGACGACTTTGAAGCCTTCCTCGACGCAGCGACATCGTTTGTCGAACGCACGGTCATTACGTTTCGAGGCAGCGTCCAGATATGGAATTGCGCATCGGCGCTCAACACGCCTGGACCGCTCCACTTGGACGACGAACAAGTGATGCGATTGGCCGTGTGCATGCTGCAAACCATTCGCCGGCTCGATCCCAACGTGCCCACGATCATGACCTTTGACCAGCCGTTTGGTGAGTACCTGGCCAAGCACCGCGAAGGCATCTCGCCACTGCACTTCGCCGACGCGCTGCTCCGCAGCGGATTAGGACTGGCCGGGATCGGGCTCGAAACGAACATCAATTATGTCGCGTCCGGAACCATGCCACGATCCTCCGTTGACTACGGGCAAATGATCGATCGCTGGGCCACACTCGGCATGCCGCTACTCGTCCAGCTCTCCGTGCCCGGTGCCAGCGGACTCGATGCTCGAGCGCTCGCTCCCAGCAACATTCTCACGTCGCCCGGAGCGTCGGATTCCGCCGACGCCGAGCAATTGCGAATCGGCGGCCCGCTCATCCGTACCCTGCTGGCCAAGCACGTCGTCCACGGCATCATCAGGAATGGCTGGGCCGATAGCGAGCCGCACGTCCAGAGCCACTCAGGACTAATGGACGCGAGCGGTGAGCCACGTTCGATGCTGGAGTACATGACTCGCGTCCGCCGCGAAGTCCTTGAATAAACTGCACCCTCCACCCTTCAAACTTTGAAAGAGCCGCATCATGCGTCGATTGAATGCCCTTGCGTTCGCATTCCTATTCTCCGTCTCTGGCAGCCAAGGGTTTACCGCTGACCCGATCGAGCCGACCGGCCCCGTCGAAATGATCCAAGGTCAGTTCGCATTCACCGAAGGTCCCGCTTGGGACTCGGCGTCGAAGTCGCTGTTCTTCAGTGACATTCCCAACGCCAGTATCCATCGTTTCACCGACGACAAAAAACTCATCGTCTTTACCGACGACTCCAAGCACACCAATGGCATGGTTGTCGCTGCGGACGGACGGTTGCTCGCATGCCAAATGGATGGAAGTGTTGTTAGCTACGATTCGAAAAGCGGTGCCGTGACGGTGATCGCCGACGAGTACGAGGGCGAGCGTTTCAACGCGCCCAACGATCTCGTCATCGATTCCGTGGGCGGTATCTACTTCACTGACCCGTTGTTCCGCGCCCCCACACCGCTGCCGCAAACCGTGCAAGCGGTTTATTACGTCACGACCGCGGGTACCGTCACTCGCGTCACCGGCGCGATCGAAGCGCCCAATGGCATCGGGCTGTCCCCGGACGAAAAATCACTTTACGTCATTCCCAGCGGCCAGTCTCAGATGCTGGTCTACAACGTCGACGTACCCGGCAAATTAAGCAGCGGCCGAACGCTGTGCACGCTCGCCCAGCCCGACGGCGAAACCAAGACCGGTGGCGACGGCATGGTCCTCGACATCCAGGGCAATCTCTACATCACCACCAACCTCGGTGTGCAGATTTTTAGCCCCACCGGTGACGCACGGGGGATCATCGAATTTCCCGAGCAACCCGCCAACGTCACTTTCGGTGGCCCCGAGCTGAAGACGCTGTACGCCACCGCCCGCACCGGCCTCTACCAAGTCCCCATGCCCATTGCCGGGTTGCCGTCGAAGTAAAACGCCTTAGCTCAGCCAACTCGGCAGAGTGTCGGCGGATGGGAGCGTGATCTCCCGCACTTTCGTAACGGCTTCAATTTTGTTCAACTCGGCAATCGCCGCGGCCGGAGCCTTCGTGTCCAAGCTGAGCACTCCGATGGCTTTCCCGCCGGGCGTGTTGCCTTCGCGACCGACGGCCATTTGCGCAATGTTGACTTGATTGTTGCCAAACACGGTGCCGACGCGGCCGATGATTCCGGGAACATCGTTGTGTTCGAAAATCAACAGCTCGCCATCGAGGAACGACTCGAGTCGATAGCCATCGAGTGAAATCAGCCGAGGCATGTTCTGTCCGAGGATGGCACCCCCGGCGCGAACCGTGTGTCCACCGCCACTGACTTCGATCGTCAAGCTCGATGTGAAGGCGCCGAGTTCGCGATGCTTCTCTTCCGCGAGTTCGATACCGCGTTCACGAAGTAGCATCTCGGCGTTGATGATGTTGACATCTTCGACGGCTCGTTCGAGCAGACCCGCGCACAGTGCATTGGTGAGAGTGCGAGTGTCCTTGCCGGCGACTTCGCCACGGTACGTGACATGAACGCGATCGATGCCACCCCCGTGCCACTGGCACGCGAGCAAGCCGAGTCGATGCGCGACGTTGAGGAACCCACGCAGACTCTCGAGAGTCTTGGGGTCGAGCGAAGCGACATTGACGGCGTGTTTGATTTCACCGGTTTTGAGGTAGTTGATCAGCAAGTGGATGCCCTCGACGGCGACTTGCGTTTGAGCTTCTTCGGTGCTCGCACCGAGGTGCGGCGTGCACACCGTGTTGGGCATTCCGAACAGCGGGCTCGTGGTGCAGGGTTCTTCGTCATACACGTCCAGCGCGACACCGCCGATCTTGCCGCTCTTGAGTCCTTCGACCAAGGCGGCTTCATCATAGATGCCACCGCGAGCGGCGTTGATCAAGCGGATCCCCGGTTTGACTTTGTCGAGTTGGGCGTGGCTAATCAATCCCGTCGTCTCGGGAGTCAGCGGCGTGTGAACGGTCATGTAGTCGAGTTCCGGCAGCATGTCGTCGACGGTAGCGACGCGGCGGACTCCGAGGCTGGCGGCTTGTTCGTCGGTCAAGAACGGATCAAACGCAATCACCTTCATGTCAAAAGCGAGAGCGCGAGTGGCAACTTCGCGGCCGATTCGTCCCATGCCGACAATGCCGAGCGTCTTGCCGGCGAGTTGCGTGCCCATGTAGTTTTTGCGATCCCAGCGGCCTTCGATCAGGCTTTGGTTGGCCGGGGCGATGCTGCGAGAGAGCGCGAGCATCAGTGCGAAAGCGTGCTCCGCGGTGCTGACCGTGTTCCCCGCGGGCGTGTTCATGACGACGATACCGCGACGGGTCGCAGCGGTCTTGTCGATGTTGTCGGTGCCGACTCCGGCGCGAACGATCGCTCTCATCCGCGTGTTGCCCGCGAGTGACTCAGGCGTGATCTTCACGCCCGAGCGCAGGATCGCGCCGTCAAACTCATTGAGTGCGGTGCGGAGATCATCACCCTTCAGTCCGGTACGAATTTCATACTCGACGCCGGGCTCGGCATCCAGAATATCGAGACCTTCTTGGGCGATGCTGTCTAAGACGATGATGCGATGCATGGGGGGTCGGGTTTCGGGTAACAGGAGTCAGGTAACAGGTAACAGGTAACAGGTAACAGGTAGAAGGTAGAAGGTAGCAGGTAGCAGGTAGCAGGTAGGAGGTAGGAGGTAGGAGGTAGGAGGTAGGAGTTAGGAGGTAGCAGGTAGCAGGTAGCAGGTAGCAGGTAGGAGGTAGGAGGTAGGAGGTAGGAGGTAG
>JBBSJZ010000103.1:0-13987 GCA_038256795.1 Pirellulales bacterium
CCCGCATCCGTGGCGGTCCAATCGAAAACGATCGTGGTCGTTGCACCGGCCGCTAACGACACGTTCTTCGCAGCGGGTTGGTTGCTTTGCCCTGCGATCAACACGTTAACGTCAAACGACTCGGCGAAGGTTCCTTGATTCGCCAGCACGACGCTGATCTGGATCGTGTTACCGAGAACCACTGGGTTTGGAGTTGCGATGACGGACGTGATCGCGACGTCATGCGTCGGGACCGGAGCCGATGGTCCCGCCCAACCAAGATTCTCGATGTGATTGTCGGGGCTGTCTGGAATGTAAGTTGGGTCCGGAACATACAGACCTTGGGGGCTCGTCCATCCCTTTCCGCCGTTGATGAGCGACTGACGAATCGCGTAAACACCAGCGGCGTTGTTCGCGCGACCATGCTCGGCGATATACAGTGCCGCAAGACCCGCCGCGTGGGGCGAAGCCATGCTGGTTCCACTCATGGTGGCGTATCCACCGTTTCTAGCCGTCGAATAAATATCGACGCCTGGTAACATGAGGTCGATCCCCAGACCCGGTGACGACACTTTATTGTTACTGGTGTAGTAAGAAGCGCCGCCGGATTGGCTGTTGCTGTAATTGCTGAAGTCCGCGAACGTGTCGTCCAGATAGCGGCCGACGATGGGGTCGGTGTAGTTGGTATATCCACCGAGGTTTCCCGGAAGACCGTCGGTATCGGCGAACGCACTGATCGTGGCGACTTCGGGATAAGCCGCTGGGATCGTGTCGTCGGACGTGCCAAACTGGAAGTCGGCACCCAGGATGTCGCGATAGGAATTGCCAGCCGCCACGACGTACACAACCCCGGCATTCACACTGGCCTTGATTGCGTTGTGATAAGCGGTGCTCGCGCCCAAGCCACCCAGACTCATGTTGGCGACGTCGATGTCGTTGGTCGCGTCGCCGTCGTCCAACCTTCTGGTACTCGTGACCCAATCGATGCCCTTGATGATGTCCGACAAAGAACCGGACCCACTTGAGTTCAGAACTTTCACGGCATACAGATTTGCACCGGGAGCAACTCCGACGACGCCGAAGTCATTATCGAGGGCCGCCGCAGTCCCTGCGACGTGAGTTCCGTGTCCATTGTCGTCATCGAAGTTATTGTCTTCGAAGCTTCCTCGACTCTTGAGCGGACCCGAGTTGACACTATAAAAGCGACGACCGCCAACTACGTTCAAATCGGGATGGTCAACATCAATCCCTGAATCGATGATAGCGATGTTGACATTGACCCGCTCATCGACCCCGTCGATCTTCGCCACCGCGTTCAGCTCGCCATCCATCCGATTGATTCCGGTTGGGATGACTTGCCCGAACGCCTGCATGGCGAGGTCAGGCTCGATCAGTTTGACGTTCGGATTTTTCGCAAGTGCCGCGATCGCGGCAGCCGGCAATTGCGCCGAAAATCCCTTGATCGAGTGCTCGTAGACGTGGCCAAGCTGGCCGCCATGTGTATTGACAGCACCTTGGCCCACGGCTCGTGGATTACCGACGTTGTCGTTTAACGACACGATGACGGACTCCCACGCCGGCCCCTCGACACCGCCGGCGGCAAGAACGCGTCGATGCTCTAAGGTTTGAATCGACAACCGACGGTTTTTCATGTTGGTGCATTTAATTAGGGATAGCGGGATCGAACTGCTACTCAAGCCAACAGCGGTGAAGGCTTGCTCGTCCTTTCCCAGCACAGTGACGTGCTTTCCCAGAACAGCGACGTGGCTGGGAAAGACCGGACATGAGCGGGGGGTGTGAGGGTCTCCCAGATTATCGCTGGGTGCGGCACGCGTCAATCGAATTTCCGGCTCAAGCGTTACAGGGGGCTTCCTTGCTTGGTGCGTTTGCGTGGCCAGATGCCCAAACTCATCGCAAGTGAAGCCCCTTGCTGTCACGCGCCTTCGTCAAACGCGTTGAAAACCGCTAGGCTGGTTCGCCGGTGTAGGGAATTCCCAAGTGGCGGTAGGCTTTCGGTGTCGCGATCCGGCCGCGGCGGGTGCGGACGATGAGTTCACTGCGCAGCAAGAACGGTTCGACTTCATCTTCGAGCGTATCGCCGCTGACGTTCATCGTGTGCGCGATCGCTTCGAGACCGGCGGGGCCGCCAACGAAGACGCGCATGAGGGTATCGAGGTAGCCGCGGTCTTGGCGATCCAGTCCGATCTCGTCGATGCCGATCATGTCCAAGGCCCGCTTGGCGACGTCCGCGTCGACGTGGCCACGCGTCTTGCTTTGGGCGTAATCGCGAACCCAATGCAAGCGATTGTTGGCCAACCGTGGCGTGCTGCGACTGCGCCGCGCGATCTCCATCGCCGACTCGTCATCGACGGTAACTTTCATCTTCACGGCGTTGCGTCTGACGATCTCGCAAAGTTCCTGGGTCGTGTACCAACCCAAATGCTCGCGGATTTGAAAACGATCACGCAGCGGGGCGCTGAGCATTCCGGCTCGGGTCGTGGCACCGATCAGTGTGAAGGGGCGGAGTTGATAGTTCAGCGTCCGAGCGCTAACGCCTTCACCGAGGATGATATCGATGCGAAAGTCTTCCATCGCGGTGTACAGGTACTCCTCGACGGGTTTCGGAATGCGGTGAATCTCGTCGATGAACAACACGTCGCCTTCGGCGAGGCCGGACAAGTACGGCAGCAAATCCTTGGGGGCCTTGATACCGGCACCGTTAGCCATGTGCACGGCTGCGCCCATTTCGGCGGGGATGACGGTGGCGAAGGTGGTCTTGCCGAGTCCTGGGGGTCCATCGAAAAGGATATGTCCGAGCGGTTCACCGCGACTTTGGGCAGCGTCAATGGCGATCTTTAGCCGTTCGATAACGTCGCGTTGCCCCACCATCTCGTCCATCCGCCGCGGACGCAGCGACAAGTCTTGGGCACTTTTCTCGGGCCCCGGACCATCGGCGGCCTCCGTCACCTTACCCGAGGCATCCTTGTCATTGCCACCACCGGCCCCCCCGGCACCGGATGAAGTGGGGGCACCGCTGGCGGGCCCGGTCCCCGCACCTCGTCGTGAAGCTGCTTCGGGATCGGATTGTTGGTAAATTGCTTCGCGGGCCATTCGTTACACTCGGTTTTCGCGTGGCTGGCTCTCGCCATTTCTACTGATACTGTGGTCCTAACTTAACGTGTTTCCCAATCGCCGCGAATGTCAAAACCCGATCGCTACCCCGTCGGACTCGTTGTGGCTCGGCTTCACGCAAATGGGCGATCACGAATCGCTATCGATCGCTAGCGGCGAGGGTTGTTGGTTGACGACGACCGATGGCCAGCGGCTGTTTGATGGCGTTTCCAGCCTGTGGTGCAACTTACACGGGCACCGTCACCCACGATTGGACGCTGCGATCCGCGCCCAACTCGACCGCGTCGCTCACGTCACGACGCTCGGCATGAGTGGTGAGACGACCCAGCAATTCGCGGCTGCACTCGTCGCGAAGTGTCCCGGAGCACTGGCCCATGCGTTTTTCAGCAGCGATGGGGCGTCGGCGGTCGAAGCGGCGATCAAGATGGCGCTGCAGTACTGGCGGCAATGCGATCGGCCCCGCCCCGGCAAAACTCGCTACCTCGCCTTGGGCCGCGCCTACCACGGCGACACCACCGGCGGCGTCTCGCTGGGCGGCATCGACTACTTTCACGAGATCTTTTCGCCGCTGCTATTCAAACCGCTGAGAGGGCCGTTACCGTGCAGTTTCCGCATGCCCGCAGGCGTGACATCCTCGCAGGCTGGGGAGTATTACGCGGGTGAGATCGAGGTATTGCTGCAAGAACATCACGACTCACTCGCCGCCATCGTCATGGAACCACTCGTCCAAGGCGCCGCGGGCATGATCACGCATCCGGTCGGTTTCCTCGGCCGAGTCCGCGAGCTATGCGATCGCTATGACGTGTTGCTCGTGTGCGATGAAGTGGCCACCGGGTTCGGACGCACCGGCGAGATGTTCGCGTGCGATCATGAATCGGTGACTCCCGATATCCTCTGCTTGGGCAAAGGCATCACGGGCGGTTATTTGCCGATGGCGGCGACAATCGCGACGTCGACGGTGTACGAAGCGTTCTTGGGGCAAAGCCACGAGCGGCGCCAATTCTTCCACGGACACACTTACGGCGGTAACCCGCTCGCCGCAGCGGTCGCGATCGCTTCGCTCGAGTTGTTTGACGAGCTCGACGATCATGACGACGACTTGCTCACGCGAGTGCGCACCAACGGTACGCACCTGCGACGTCGCCTCAGTGAACTCGCCGAACGTCCAGGCGTTGCCGACCTGCGCGGTCGAGGTTTGATGCTGGCGATGGAGTTGGCAGCACCGACTCGGTCGTTGCAGCCACTCAATCCCGAGTTCGATCGGGCTCAACGCGTCTGCCGTGCTTGCCTTGGCCGCGGCCTTTGGATTCGTCCGCTCGGCAACGTCCTCGTGATCATGCCGCCGCTCATCGCCAGCCGGGATGAGTTAGACTGGGTCGTTGACGTGGTCGCGGAATCGCTGGGAGAGGTCGATGCACTATGACAAGTCATTTCGAGAGCGAACCGCTGGGCGAAGTCACCACGGATTGCGTCGCTCGCTACGAACCGTACTTGCGAATGTTGGCGAGGATGCAGATGCGGCAAGCGTACCAGGCCAAACTCAGCGTTTCGGATATCGTCCAGCAAACGATGACGCAAGCGATCTCCGCCATCGAAACATTCCGCGGCGAAACGGAAGCCGAGTTTCGTGGCTGGTTGCGCCAAATTCTGTCGCGGCACCTGACGCATCTCGATCGGGATCTGCACCGCGACAAGCGAGACATTCGCCGCGAATTTTCGATGGAACAAAAACTGGCGACGTCATCACTGCGTCTCGAAGGCATGCTGGCCGCGAACGTCGGCACGCCGAGCCAACATGCGGTCGCGTGCGAGAGCGTGCTCGCGCTCGCGCAAGCCATCGAAACGCTTCCCGAGGCCCAACGCGACGCCGTCCGCTTGCACTACCTCGAAGGCTTAAAACTTAGCGAAGTCGCCGCGAGACTGGACAAGAGCACCGGAGCGATCGCGGGTCTGTTGCACCGCGGCATGAAAGCGCTCCGCGAAACGCTGCAGTGAACCCTTGACGGGTTGGCCACAGCGCGGCATCGAGATCGCAACCACGTTGAGTGCCGGAGCGGGTACGATGAAGTCGACGCTCGCGGACCTTAGACGCTCGCGGATCTTACTCGTCTCGGGAAGAAAAACTGATGTCGCTTAAGAAGTTTATTGCCAGTTTGGCTGTGATGTTGAGTTTGGGGTTGGGGTCCACGCCGGCACAAGACACCGCCGATCCCCAGCTCGCTCGGGAACAACAGATCACGGCGCGGTTCCTCGATGTGCTGCTCAAACGGCCTCGACCGGGAACGGCATTGGATCGCGTCTATGGTTACCACGTCCAAGCTGGCTCACTCGATGCATTGATCGAGGGACTCGAAGCGGAAGCGACGACGGCGAGTGACGAGGAGGCTGGGACGCGATTGATGCTCGTGGGTCTGTTGCACCTGCAACGGGGTGCGGATGCCGACGCAGCGGACTCACTCGCCAATGCCGAAGCCAAATTGCCGACCGATGCGATCGCCAGCTACTACCTCGGCAAATCATTGCTTCTCGTCGGTCGAACGAATGCTGCGGCAGAAGCATTTGAACGTTCGATCGAGCGAAAGCCGAATCGCAACGAAGCGTTGCCCGTGTTCACCGATCTTGGGCGGTTGTACGGACGCGCCGGGCAAACGCAAAAGTCGCTGGCGGTTTGGACGCGTCTCGAAGCGACCTTTCCCGGCGACGCGAGGGTGGGCGAGCAGATCGCACGGACGCTTGCTGAGGAAGGTCAGAACGAGACGGCGCTAGCCCGCTACCAAGCACTCGCCACCCAATCTTCCGGCGGTGATGAATCGCGTGTCGTCGGCTATCGCATCGCGGCGGCGGAACTGAAACGGACACTCGGCAAACACGACGAAGCGCTCGTTGACTTGGAGAAGCTGCTGGAAAAATTGCGGCCCGGAAGTTGGCTGCATTCGGACGTTCGTCGCCGCATCGAAGCTGGGTTCTTGCGAAATGGTGATTACGCGGCGCTGGCGGACTATTACGCTCGACAAATCGAAAGGCATCCGGACGACATCGACACACGGTTGCGAATGGGACGTTCGCTCGCCAAGTCCGGTCGGCTGAACGAAGCCGCGGAGTCACTGCTGGCGACGATCGAACTGGCCCCCGAGAACGTCGATGCACGGCTGACGATCAATGACGTGTATCGGTTGTCCGGCAAAGCGGCCGAAGCCGCGAAGCAATACGAAGCGCTCGTGAAACTCGATCCCGACAATCCAGACTATCTGGTGCGTTGGGGCAGTGTGTTGTTGGATGACGTGTCGGTCGAAAAGAACGCCCGTCAGGCTGCGGCGGCCGCGGTGTGGCGACGACTGGCCGAGGCTCGCCAAGACGATCCCGTCGTCACGGCGCAAGTCGCGGATCTGCTTCGCGGCATCGAGAGCACGGACGCGGCGATCGGGCTCTACGAGCGTGCAATCACGCTCGCGCCCGACCAATCTCAATATCGCGAGTACCTCGGCGAGTACCTGTTCAAGCTCAAACGCGTCGATCAAGCCTTGGCGATGTGGAACACGCTTGCCGAGCCGCCGCGACGAACGCGTGAGAATTTGATTCGCTTGGCGGAAGTGTTCAACACGTTCAAATTTCCCGACCGAGCGATCGACGCGTTCACCGAAGCGGCGTCGATGGACCCGACGCTGGGCCAGCGAATGCGGTTTGCCGAACTGCTCAAACAATCCGAGCTTTACGACGAAGCGCTAACGCAGTTGAATCAAGCTCAAACGCTCGCGGAGTCACCCGACGAACGCGCCCAAATTTTCTCGGCGCGGATTCAAAATTTCGTTGCCAGTGGAACGCTGCGGGATCGGATCGCCGACGCGACCCGCCAAATCGATTCGGGAACCGTGACGGCGGAAGCGTACCGGCGACTGGCGATGCTGCACGACGCTGCGGCCGATAGCCCCGCGGCGATCGCGGCAGCGGAGAAAGCGATCACGATTCAGGGAGACGATACCGAATCGATGCTGATCGTCGCCGAGCTGTATCGCAAAACAGCACGCTACGCCGAAGCGATCGATGCCTTCACCCGACTGTCGAAGCTCGATTCGCGGTACTTCGGCAATTACCTGAAACGCATCGCCGGATTGCAGATGCAATTGGGGAAAATCGAAGAGGCGTTGGCAACGGGCAAGGAACTGATCACGGCCCAGCCCGGCAACCCGGAACCGTATCGGTTTTATGCCAGTTTGTGCTTCCAAGCGAACCGCGACGACGAGGGCATCGAAATGCTGCGGCGGGCGCTCCGTGCGGCACCGCGTGATACCGAGGCTCGCAATGCGCTCGCCAGTGCACTGGCGGAGCGATTTCGCAGCGACGAAGCGATCGAGTTGTACTGGGCCTCGCTCGAAGCCAGCGACGATCTCGATGCCCAGAAAGGCATCACTGCCAAGCTCAGCGAGTTGCACGAACGCAAGGGTGACCTCGATCGCTTGGTGTCGCGACTCGAGGGGCGCGGACGCGAAACGTCGGACATGCGATCCGCAATGATTTTGATTGCCGAAATGCATCAAAAGGTCGGCGATCTCGGCAACGCTCAAGAGTCGCTAAGACCGCTGTTGGCCGAAAACCCGCGCGACGTCGAGCTGCTGGAGCAAATGGTGACCCTGGCGAACGCCGCGGACGATGTCGACCAAGCGGTCCAGTACCAAGAACAACTCGTCTCGCTCGCCGACACACCGGACAATCGTCGGGCGATGTTGGAGTTATTGGTCGATGCCGGTCGAGTGACCGAAGCGGAAGCGCAACTGCAACGGATGCGAGGCATGGACGATCCGAAGTTGATGATCAAGATGATCGACCGCGTCATCGATCGCAGCGATTACGAAACCGCAATCCGGATGTGCGACTCGACACTCGCCCAGGAAAGTGGTTTATGGGAAGTGCGGGTGCGACTGGCTGCGGCGCAGTTCCTCATGGGTGAAAACGCTCAAGCCGATGCGACGGCACAAGCGATTCGCGACTTGAACCTGCCGCTGGAGACTCGGTCCACCGCGTACGAAGAACCCAAGAAACCGACGGGTTGGAGCGACGAGCAATTCGCGGCTCAGAATGCGGCACTCTCGTCTCGCCAATATCGGGCCAGAAATCTTTATCAACTCTCCTCACTTCTCTCGACTGATCCCTATCGTTTTTACAACTCCGGGAATCATCCGTCGTCGGGGTTGAGTGCGAAACTTTACGGCCAAGCGGAAATCATTGCCCAGGCGATTCAAGTCGGAGTCGCCAAGCGGGCTGGAACACTCGACGAGCGGTTCCCGATCGATTTCGACGCCGAAAAAATCGCGGCCATGGAGAACGTCGACGAGTTGTGGAACTTGATGGACGCGATCCAATTGCGCCAGACCTTCGGCGGCGATCGGAATCCGGGCGATGAATCGCAATCAAAACTGATCCTGTGGCGATTGGCTGAACTCGCACCCGCAGATTCATCCAATTTGATCATGAACCTGGTGCAAACGCGCATGCATCAACGCACACGTGCGGAGAATGGTGAGAACCAAGAGGCACCCGAAGCGCTCACCGATGCCCAGCTCGATTTGTTGGTCGCCAGCAGCGAAGAAACGAGCCAGAAGTTTGCTGCCATGAACCAAGGCTACGGCTACTACACGAAAGTCTGGGTTCATGGCGAGCTCATCGCCGCCGGACGCGTTGCCCAGGCGAAAGCGATCAGTGACGAATTCAGTGGTGATCCGGAGACGTTGCAGGAGCTGACACCGAAGCTTCAATTCGCAATGGCGACCAAGAACGAGGATCGCACGAACGAGTTGATTGAGCTGACGAAGCGAAATTTGGCAAAATGGGCACCGACGGCGAAGCCTAGCGAGTTGACGTCGCTCGCCGCTTTGGTCGGTCGCCAGCACGATGACACGGCACCGATCACGCCGCTCGGGATCGACGTTTCGATCGCCGCCCGCGTCGCTGCCGATCGAGCCAACAAGCGTCCCGCGACGTCATCCCAGTCTCAACAAACGGGAATGCTCGGCGTCTACTACAACATCAAGGGAAACTACCAAAACTTTGAATTGCCGGTGCCGTTCGCGAGCCGCTTGCTGCCTTCGGATTTCATCCAATCCTTTGTCCAATCGACCAAGTTTGCAACGGAGTCGAAGGAACGTGCGCAGACGCTGGCGTATCTCAAAGAGGATCACGTTGTCTTTGCCGATGATCAGGAAGTGGCGAGCGAAGAACGTCGGCTACGTCGCACATTGGCGGCGTTCGCATCTTGGTGGGCCAATGACCCGCGAACGGCCTACAACGAAATCGTGTCCCTCAGCACGGACTATCCTGAGGATAACGACTTGTGGATCGAACGGGCGCGGTTGGCCGCAGAACTCAAGCGACCGCGTGAGGCACTCGACGCGCTCGACTCGATCAGCCCGCTGGACCAAAAAACTCTCGAAACACGCGAGCTTGCCGCGATGAACCTCGCCTCGCAGCTCGGCGAGATCGATCGCGCTAAAGAAGCCGCTGCGAGACTGTTCGGGATGCGACTCGATCAACCCACTCAGCTATCACTGGCGAGTCAACTCGGCCGGATGGGCATGCGTGAGATGGCGACCGCGATGCTGCAGCGATCGCGCAGTCGCGGTGGGCAAACGGCGCAAGATTTGTTGTCGATCGCGAACCAGTACGCGCAGGTCGGTGACAACGAAGCGGCGGCTGAGGTCGCCTTCGCGGCGCTGCGTCGACTCAATCGTGACTCCGACCGCGGCAACGATTCTTACTACCGCCAACAAGCCGTCGCGATGCTTTCCAAAGCGGGGCGGATGGACAAATTGCTGAGCCAAGCGGAAGAACGAGTCAAGTCGGCACCGAAATCGATCATGCTCAAGGGCGAACTCGCCGAGTTGTACGTTGCCGCGGGCCGCAAGGACGATGCTGAGAAGTTGTACGCGAATCTCGCCGAGCAACAGCCCAACGATCCGAAGACATTGCTGGCGGCGGCCAAGCAATTGTCGAGCGTCGGTAAACACGAGGAAGCAATCGAAAAATTCTTGGCCGCGTTTAAAAAGGACCCGAGCCTGATGCGGCGTGATTTTTCCGCCATGGAACGAGCGGTTTCGGCGTCGAAGGATGTCGATGCGATCTACGCCAAATTGTTCGACATCGACCTCAAGTCGCTGGACACCTATTCAATCGGCCGACTCGCGGTGATGTATCGTCGCAGCAACCAGAAGCCGAGCCCCAACGTGATTAAGTTTGTTGACAAGGTACTGAAAGAGTCGCCGCCAGATGCTCTGGGTGAGCTGCTACGAAACGTCCAGTCGATGAAGGAGCTGGCGGAGTCCGATACAGTTCGGGCGACCGTGCAGCGAGTTTTCGACGAGGATTCGATTTACGCGAGCACCAGCCAGTTTTGGTCAGCGGTGTCGTGGGGCCAAGGGGGCATCATCAACGGCGCGCTTTCGCCATGTTTGGAATTGATGAGCAAGGACAAAAAATTGTCGGAGCAGATTCTTCAGGGCTTAGAAGAACGCACGAAGGAGCAACGTTATCAAGATGTCGCGAAGCCGTTGTTGGTGGTGGCGAAGATGGCAACGACGGATGCGGAACAAACGATCGCGCAGTGTCGCAATTTGATGGCCGACAAGACGAGCAAGACGCCGTACACGTTGTGGTGGCAAATCGGTGAATGTCTCGACGCGCGTGATGACTTGCGCGAAGTCGCCATCGAGATCCTCGAGTTCGTCCGTGATCACCCATCGAATCGCCAAAACTTTAGCAATAACTATGCCTACAGCATCAATGCCAAGTTGACTCAGTCGTACTTGAAGGCGGGGCAGAACGAAAAAGCTCGCGCGCAATTACTCTTGGCTTATGAAGCGATGGACAACTCACGCTACAGCCAGTCCAACCCTGGCTACGGCGACTACCAAAACTTGCAGACGTGTGAGAGCATCGCCAAGGATTTGGTGAAAGCCGACTCACCGCTGGATGCGATTCGTGTCTACAGCCAGACTCTTGCTGAGCCACAGAAGTTTGAAGTAGCGAAGCGATGGAGCGGTAGCCGCGATTATGCCGACACGTTCGCCAAGGGACTCGCCGCAGCACTCGAATCATTGACCCAGGAAGACTACGGAGCATTTTTGAAGCATTCGATCGAGGAGCCAGAAGTGACAAAGACCGAAGCCACGGCCCAGGTCGACGTCGTTCGTATCGACTTGATCGCATTGTCGCCATCGATCGCGATGGATCCGGCAAATTCGTCGATCGCAGCCATGGTGGTGGCCAAGTTGGCAACGCAGGAAGCGGGCCGCGCGGAGTTGGCGAAGTACGCGGACGATTTGAAAACGCTGGCCCAGACGCGGCCAACGGATTGGTCATTACCGGCGATGCAGTTCCTGGTGGCCGACTCGTTGGATGATGACGAGGCGGGCGCACAATCACTCTCGCAACTTTCATCAATACTCGAGGAGATGAAATCGGCTGAGTCGAATGTCGATTCGAATGCGGACAATCGATTGAGTCTGTATTCGCCCATGGTCGTGGCGATGGCGAGTCAGAACGACGGCTTCAAGAAGGCGGCGATCGAGATTGCGGAACAATTGATCGCGATCGCGAAGTCGCGAGAAGACGGCGCCGTGTCGAGGACGCTGCGAGTTGCAATCGCTCGCGCCAGCGGCGTCGAGTCGGGTTCAACGGAAATGGATGTGGCGATGCGAGAGTTGCTCGACTCGGTTGCCAAACGCGTCGATCCACCCACGATGGTGACTGCAGCCGTGGCAAGCGAGTGCTTGAAGGTGGCCGAGATCGCGATCAGTTCGGGATCACCGACCGTCGCGCTCGAAGCGATTCGCCGCTGCCTGGCGGGCGGACCGCCCTTGAAGTTGATCGCGAATGGGCAAACCGGATCCAACCCCTTCGCGATTCGCTCGACTTCCCGTTCGTCCAACAACTCGAACGAATCTGCGGACGCTGATTTGCAAGCCATTGCCCAAACCGTCGGCGGCATTGTGGACAAGATCGCGACGGACGACCAACATGATCAAGCGATCTATGAAACGATGCTGAGCATCATCCTGCCGTCCGCTCGACCCGCTGAAGTATTTCCTTACTGGGTGCCCTTGGCGGGAACGGGAAGTGACGACAATCGTGCCGACGACGGTAAACCGTACGAAACGGGCGAGTGCTTGGTCAATCGTCTCGCCGCTTTCGCGGTCAAGTCGAAACAATCGGAATCGCTTGCTGGCGTGCTCGACCAGCGACGCTTGACAACGGAGAGTCTCGGGCTTGTCGAGATGATTGCCACGGCCCTGGCGGTGGCGAACCAAGCCCAACCTAGTGCCGAGGCGAGTCTTCGTTCGATGGCCGTAGCGATGGGCATTTCGCTCGATGAGTCGAAGCCGCATGAGTTGCCAGCGGGCACGACCTTGGCCGACAATGTGAACGCACTATTGCACGCGGTGCTGCCCGTCACCGAGCTTGTCGGTGCGACCGCGACGACGGATGAGCTGCGCGGATCGCTGCTTGAGATTTACAGTAGCGAACCGAGCCTGACCTATTGGCCCAAGGTTTGGAAGGTGCTGGTCAAGGACTTGATTGGGACCGCTCAAGTTGATGACGTAACGATGCGTCGTTATATCCAAGGCTACGTGAAAGGGCTAGAAATTAACTACGCCCGTTACGGCGGTGTTAGTGGCACGTACGTTGCAAGTGCCACCGCCGAAGTCGTCCAGTCCGCGATCGATGCGAAGCGATACTCGCTCGCGGGTTCGTTCATCCGGCCGATCGCTGAGCATGACCCTGGACTCGCAGAACACACCCGGTCGCAGCTTCTCGTCACCATGGCGATCGGTATGGTCGACGCGCCGGCGGACGAGCAGTACGCCTTCTACAAGCGAGCCATGTTCGGCGATGGCGGAAATGAAAGTTTGAAGGATTGGAGCGGGTACTTGATTTACGATGTGCCCCCGCAGGTGATCGCGTACGCTGCAGTGCAGTTGCCCCGCATTCAAAAACTGCCGATTGCGGATCCCGATTTCCCCGTCTTGTCGGTATCTCAACTCATCGCGGTCGCGGCGGTTCAAGCGGGCAAGACCGAAGAGCTTGTCGGATTGCTGCAGCCCGCAGTGACGGAGCCTGGCAATGAAGCGGATGCGATGATCGGCTTGGTGCAACTCGCCCGTGGCGATACGAAAGAAGTTGCGGCGACGATTTTGCGTGTGACGAAGTACGTCAAGGCCGCGGATACAGACAAACCCTTGGATCTCGTCGCGACGAGCTTGATGTTAACTCGAGCACTGGCGATCGATGAATTGCAAGCGGCGTCGTCCGCGGCGCTCCAGAGTGTGTTCGCGCATGTGCGAAAGAATGACAAAACGCATTTGAAAGCGTTGCTGCCGGTCGTGGTCACCAAGAGCGGCAAGACGATTGCTGCCGGTGCGACGCCCGACGTCAACAAACCGCACTGGATCCCGGTCCAGGTCCCGCATCGTTCGCAAATTGAATCACCCTCCACGCGGCCCGTTTATCGAGTCCGCGAAGATTCGATCGCGGTCGCGGGTGGCTCGGATTTCAACCAATTGATGATGAAGTATCCGCTCGCAGGTGATTTCTCGATGAAATTCACATGCGTGTCGCACGGGTACAGCGACGGTGGCGTCGCCTATGGCGGTCTCGGCTATTCACCGGGGTCTTACAGCCAAAAAATGAACGTCACGGCGGTGATGGATCGTGGCACTAAAGAACTCCCCATCCCCTGGATCGAATCGAACAAGGATTACGAAGTCGAGGTGGCGGGAGTCGGCGATGCGATCGTGATGTCGATCAACGGCAAAGAAGTCGTGACGGTCCAGCGCACCAGCGGTTTTCCGTTCGTGGGTCTGCAATCGCGAGTCTACGGCATCGCCGA
>JBBSJZ010000104.1:0-13952 GCA_038256795.1 Pirellulales bacterium
AGAAGTTTTTAGCACCGACTTACTTTCTGCATTTGCTTTCGGAAGCGAAACAGGGGAAAGTGCTGCCGTCGATATCACAACGGACAATGCTGGGAACAGTTATATAAGTGGCTATTTCGCTGGCACCGTTGATTTTGATCCGTCAGCGACACATGTGGGCGACACCGACGTCCTTACAGCGCGCGGTGTCAAAGACGGCTTCGTTGCCAAGTACGCTCCAGACGACTCGCTACTTTGGGCCCTACGCATGGGTGGTGACTCTGATACTTTTCCACTGAGCGGGAATTCCACCGACAGTGCTAACCATATCGCGGTAGATTCGAGTCAGAACGTTTATGTTGTGGGGAATTTTGTCGGAACAGCCGATTTTGGTTCGAAAACCTTAGCGACCGGCGGAGGACGCGACAACTTCGCGATGAAACTTAACTCTGCTGGAACGGTTCAGTGGGTAAATAGATTCGGCGGTACATCTAACGACCAGGGTTTGGACGTGGCCGTCGATGGGAATGGTAACATATACGCGTTGGGTTATCGGCACGACGCAGATCCCTCCAAATGGGGTGTCGATGTTTTGAAGTTCAGTTCAGGAGGTTCGACTCTTTGGACTAAGTCGGTCAACACGGGCACAAGCACCGCAAGTTTAACGGTTGATAATTCTGGGAATGTCTTTATCGCAGGCCAGTTCTCAAATTCGGGGGGGCGATCCGTAGATTTTGATCCGGGACCAAAGAAAAACTACCAAACAACTGGGGGAACTGGCCAGGCGGGATACGTTCTCAAGTTAAACACGAAAGGCGCGTTCTCTTGGGTGAGTGTTTTCAAAGGCCAGCCAAACTCGTATTCCGCGGCGACGGAAATTACCCTTGATAACAGTGGCAATCTGGTGGTGGGCGGATATTACCAGGGAACGGTTGATTTCAACCCAGGGAGTGCCACGACTTTCCTTTCGGGCAAAGGTGCGTTTGTAACGAAGCTGAACAATAGCGGAGGTCTGGTATGGGCGCGATCCCTTGACAGTGTCGAGTCAACCGGAGTCCATGGACTAGCCGTGGATGCTGCCAACAGCATCTACGTCGTAGGTTACTTTGGTGGCACCACGGACTTCGACCCAGGCACGGGCAACGCGTCACGGACGAGTGCGGGGAACCTGGACGGTTATCTCCTAAACTTAACTTCTGCGGGCAATTTCGGGTGGGTAGAAACTTTCGGCGGAACTGGACACGACCGCGTTACGGCCGTTGCTGTGGATTCAAATAATACTATCCATCTGGCAGGACACTTTGAGGACAGCGTTGACTTCGACCCAAACGCAGATAGCGTTTACCTCGACAATTTTGGGACATATTTCAGCGGCTTTCGCCTTCGTTTACGAAGGACCTAGTGCATTGTCAGGGACGGAAGGTTGACTTGCGTCGAATTGACAAATCGGCGGTAGTTACAGCACAGGCGGAACGACGGGGATAGTGCACTTCGTTCATCGTGCGGAGAAACGTCCGATGAGTCGCGGGGTCTGACCGCGATGCGGATTTTAATTGTCGATGCCAACGGCGAAGAAATCGCTTGATTTGACTGATGCGTACGCGTGGGTCATCCCGCTCTGGGTGGACAAGGGTCGCCCACGAATGCGATGTTAAGCGATTGCCGTTAGCCGTCAGTCCGATGACGGTATCACGACGCGGACGCGGCGATGAACACAGAATCGACAGCCCGTCTTGTGGCTGCGAAGCTCGTCGGTCGCCAGGGGACTCAGGAACGCATCACCGCGTGCTCGCAGCGGGATGACCGCAGGCGGGTTGGCGGCATCCGTTTGTTGGTCGGCAAGGGTTGACTCGGCCGATGAAGATTGCCTTTCATCCGAGTTGCGTTGGCGGAGTGCATCGAGCCGACACTTCACCGAGGTGTGCTCGCTGGTTTCGATCGTTTGGCAGATCGCCGCGCGGATCGGATTGAGGTCCACGTACGCGCTGCATGCCAGCACCGAAGCTTCGTCAATCAATCGAATCGCCCGGAAGCGTTCCTCGAAGAATCTGCCCTTCGCATTGTCTTCGCGATTGCTCCGCATTGCGATCCGCTGGCATAGCATCCGCATCCACCACGAGACATCCGACAGTCGCTGTCGACACTGCTTGAGCTTGACCGGACAACGGCGAATCCGATCGAGTTCCGGTTCGGTGGGCGGCACTGGATTGCCGCGTTCGTCTTTGCGGGGCGGTTTGACAACCAATCTTGCATTGCATTGTGAGGGGATGTGTGGCTCCAGTCCCCCATCGCAGATTGACCGTCGTGAACCATTCCGGAATTTTTTCCGGAATTCCTGGGACAGTTGCACTCGAAATCTCGCACTGCTAGTAGCAGAGCGCTCGCCCCCAAAAAAGCCCGGACAATCATTCACCAAGGCCGATGCCCATCGGGAAGATAACATCGCTTCGGAAAAGCTGGGATCGCACTTCGACGCTCACCGCTGTGACTCGAGACAGCAACAGCGAGAGCGTTCGGATTGGCGCGGGCGAGGCTAATTGTCCGAGTCGAATGACGAAGCGGGCGTCCTCACCCGCCGCAACACCTTCCGAGTGCTAGGTCTGCACACTCGGAGGCCGCTACGCGTGTCGCTCGCGGACCCCATCCCCCAACCAGGATCCCTGCCATGTTCGCTCGCAACCACCGCCGCCTGCCCGCTGCTTTACGCACTTTGAATCCTTCGCGAAGGTTCCGCCAACTGTGGCTAGAGTCGATGGAGCCACGCAGGCTGCTTGCCAGTCTTGCGGGAGGGGCCGCGGATTTCGTTCCCCGCGAGATTCTGGTCGGCTTCACCCATGAGGTAGCAAACCAAGCCGGGATCATCGGGCTAAATCGGGCCTTCGACTCCGCTACCGCGGGCTTCCGATCGGCCGGCCTGGAACGCGGAGAATGGCTCTCGAAGGGGCGGAGTGCACAACTCGGCCGGGACGGCCTGGTCGCTCGCTTCGATCTTCAGGCCGGTAAGGATATGCAACAAGTGGCTCGAGAACTCTCCCAATTGCCGGGCGTGGCCTACGCAGAACCGAATTATCTCTGGTCAACGACTGCCGTGCCCGACGATACCAACTTTGTCAGCCTGTGGGGATTGCACAATACGGGTCAGACGGGCGGAACATCGGATGCCGACATCGACGCTGTCGAAGCGTGGGACCTGGGTACCGGCTCGCGTGACATCATCGTCGGCATCATCGACACGGGAGTGGACTACGACCACCCCGATTTGGCCGCGAACATTTGGAAGAATCCAGGGGAATGCCTCGGTGCCGGCGGAAGTTGTGTGTCTGACGGAATCGACAATGACGGGAACGGCTATGTCGACGATTTCCACGGCATCAACGCCATCACAGGCAGCGGCGATCCGATGGACGACAACGGGCACGGCACGCATGTGGCCGGTACGATCGGCGCGGTGGGCGACAATCAGCTCGGAGTTTCGGGGGTAAACCACGAAGTGAGCATTGTGGCCTGTAAGTTCTTGGGAGCCACCGGCTCCGGCGCGACCACCGACGCGGTCGAGTGCTTTGAATACTTTACCGGCCTCAAGCAAGCGGGCTACAACGTTGTTGTGACGAACAACAGCTGGTCCGGCGCGGGATTCTCGCAGGCGCTCGTTGACGTGATGGCTGGCCCCGTGGGCATGGATCCCATCCTGCACGCGGCAGCTGCGGGAAATTCGAAGGACAATAACGACACGACACCCAACTATCCGGCCAGCTACGGCTTGACGAACATCATCTCGGTGGCCGCTACGGACAATGCCGACAGCTATGCAAGCTTTTCCGGCTATGGCTCGACCACGATCGACGTCGCCGCGCCGGGCGTGAGCATCTTGAGCACCTCACTGAACGATGGTTATGCATCGCTCAGCGGCACATCGATGGCCACTCCGCATGTCGCGGGGGCTGCGGCGTTGGTCAAATCGCTGCATCCCGCGATGACGGCATCGCAGCTGAAGCAGGTGTTGATCAATGGAACCGATATTGTCAGCGACCCCGCCAAGGTGACGGTGAGCAGCGGACGGTTGAATGTTCACCAGTCGTTGACAAACCTGAGCGAGGTGGATGTGACGTCTCCGTCTGCGGTGACCGATCTGTCGGTTGTGGATGTGGGAATGCTTTCGGCATCCCTCGCCTGGACGGCGACAGGGGATGACGCGTCGCTGGGACAGGCTCGGATGTACGACGTACGGTTTTCGACGTCGCCCATTACCGCAGCCAACTGGTCGACTGCGACTCCGGCGCTGGGGGAACCTCGGCCAGGTTCGCCCGGCACCTCAGAATCATTCAATCTCAAGGGATTGCAGCGCGACACAAACTATTACTATGCGCTCAAAGTCCTTGACAATCTGGGCAATGAATCACCGATCTCCAATCTGACCTCCCAAAGAACCGCGTTGGGCGAGACAATGCTCGCGGATGGATTTGAAGGCGGCCTGAGCAATTGGACCGCGGAATCGCCGTGGGGGCTGACCACTTCTGTTCGCAACACGGGCAACTACAGTGTCACCGACAGTCCGTCGGGCAACTACGCCAGCAACGCCAACGCGTCGCTGACTTCGTCCAGCATCGACCTTACCGGCGTATACGAAGCTCATCTCACTTTCTGGCACCGATATAACCTGGAGCAGGGTTTCGACGACGGTCATCTCGAAGTATCGCTCAACGGGGGAACCACCTGGACAACACTCGCCTCCTATACCGGAGCGGTTTCCTCATTTCAAAAGGCCGAATTTGATCTGACCCCCTATGCCGGGAGCCCAGCGGTGTTGGTGAGGTTTCGTCTGGAGTCCGATTCCAGCATTCAGCGGGACGGATGGTATATCGACGATGTTAGTCTCTCCGGGATGCGAACTCCGGGTGTCCAGATCAGCAACTCCAGCGTTCTGGAAGGTAGCGGGGGACCAACGCAACTTGAATTTACGGTCACCCGCATCGGCAATCCATCGACAGCATTCACGGTGGACTACCAGACGGTCAGCGACACGACCACGGCTATGGCCGTTCCCGGGATTCCGAGCTTCAACCGCCACGCGATCACCAACGCGGCGGACAGTGTTGCATCGGTCGTTGCCGCGGACTTGGACGACGATGGTGATCTGGATATCGTCTCGGCATCCATCAATGACGATACGATCGCCTGGCAGGAAAACGACGGAAATGGAAACTTTACGGCACACGTGATCACCAGCACTGCCGATGGCGCTCGGTCCGTGGTGACTGCGGACGTCGATAGCGATGGCGACATCGACGTGTTGTCCGCGTCATGGTTCGATGACACGATCGCATGGTACGAGAACAACGGCGGCGGAAGCTTTGTCGCGCACGTGATCACGAACACCGCGGATGGAACGCAGTCGGTATTCGCGGCAGACATGGACGGCGACGGGGATATTGACGTGCTGTCCGCGTCTACCGCCGACGACACCGTGGCGTGGTATGAAAACGATGGCAGCCAGAGCTTCACCTTCCACCCGATCACCACTGCGTTGGACTATGCGAACTCGGTGTATGCCGTGGATTTGGACGGCGATGGAGATCAGGATGTTATGTCCGCCTCCGTTTTCGGTGATGCGGTCCAGTGGTATGAAAACGACGGAAACCAGAACTTCGTTGTCCATCAGCTAGGCACCACGGTCGACAATCCTTGGTCGATATTCCCGAGTGACCTGGATGGTGACGGTGACGTCGACGTCCTGGTCGCTTCGGCCGAGGACGACACGATCAGGTGGTTTGAGAACCTCGGGAATGCGGATTTCGCGTCGCACGTTGTCACCACGACTGCCGACAACCTGCGCTCGGTGCATGCCGCGGATATGGACGCTGATGGCGATATCGATATTCTTTCCGCATCGATGAATGATGACACTGTCGCCTGGTACGAAAACGATGGCAACGGAAGCTTTGTCTTCCGTCCCATCAGCCTCACCGCGGACGGAGCAGGTGCAGTATTTGCGGCCGATGTCGACGGTGATGGGGATTTAGATGTCCTCGCCGGTTCTCGGCTAGATGATTCCATTGCGTGGTTCTCGAACTCGCTGATCAATCCGCAACCGGGCGACTATCAGGCCGCGAGTGGTACGCTGTCGTTCGCCGCGGGGGAGATGGAGAAGTCCATCACGATCACCGTATTTGGCGACGCGGAAATCGAAGGTGACGAAACATTGTTCGTCACCCTGGCCAACGCCACGGCTGGCATGGTACTCGCCGACGGTCTTGGAACCGGGACCATCCTGAACGACGACCAACCGCTTGTACTATTGGCCGATAGTTTTGAAGTGGGCGAGTGGAATAGCCTGTGGGTGGAAGATAGTCAAAATGATTGGTTTCGATCGACGCAACGAGCCACCGATGGATCGTGGTCTGCCGAAGTCGATGGTTCCGCCACCAATGCTACTTTGACGACTGTGTCTGCAATCGATCTTAGCGGTTCGACTTCGGCGACTTTGTCCTTCGACTGGTTGATCGAAAGCGGCTTTGATGCTGGCGAATACCTATCGCTCGATATCTCCACCAATGGCGGAGCGAGCTGGATTCAGGACATCCGTCTGCTCAATGGAAACGTGGACACCGAAAATGTTTGGCACGCCGAAACGGTCGATCTGACGGCTTTCGCGTCTTCGAATTTGAAGATCCGCTTCCGCTCCAAGGTCAGCGCTTCGGACGAAGACGCCAACGTCGATAACGTGCGCATCACCGCGATTCCCGCTGGCCTGAATACACCGCCCAATGCCGTCGCGGGTGGCCCGTATTCGGTGAACGAGGGCGGCCCGGTGACGTTGAGTGCCTCGGGGTCAACCGACAGTGACGGAACGATCAGTACCTACGCTTGGGATTTTAATGGTGACGGACAATACGATGACGCCAGTGGCGCGTCGGTGAATTTTGCCACCGATCAAAGCGGTAGTCACGTGATTGGACTGCGAGTCACGGACAACCGTGGAGCGACCGCAACGACGACCACCACGGTCGCCGTCAACAATGTCGCTCCGACCGCTAACGCCGGTGCCGACCAAAGTGCGTTCAAGGGCGGGGTTGTGAATCTATCGGCGGCGAGTTCGACGGACCCGGGCAACGACATCGTCGGCTACGCGTGGGACTTGAACGGCAACGGCCAGTACACGAATGCGACCGGAGTCGACGCCACTTTTAGTTCCGCCGTCGCAGGTGTCTTTACGGTCAGTGTCAAAGTCACGGATGCCGATGGGGCCGTGTCGTATGACTCGGCGACCATCGCCGTCGCCGATGCGTCGACCAAGTTTTATGTCGTTAACGATGCTACCAGCGATACCACCTACGAGTACGCGGCCGACGGCACCTCGATTGAGAACTACGGGATTGATAGCGGCAACAGCGCACCTCGCGGAGCGGCGAGTAACGCAGCCGGTACGTCGATTTGGGTCGCGGACAAGAATCGCAAAGTCTTCGTCTACGACGCGGCCGGCGGTCTGAAGGGTTCCTGGAGTGCTGGCTCGCTCGCCTCTAATGCCCAAGTCGAAGGACTTGCTACTAACGGTACGGACGTATGGATCGTCGACAATCGGTCCGACAAGGTCTACCGTTACTCGGGCGCAGCCAATCGCACCTCGGGCAGCCAGAACGCTGCCAGCAGCTTCTCGCTGAGTAACACCAATCCCAAGGGCATTGTCACCGATGGAACCCACTTGTGGGTCGTCAACGACGGTTCGACCGATAAGGTGTTCAAGTACACGCTCAGCGGTTCGCTCGTCGGCAGTTGGACGATCGACACGGTCAACAAGCTTCCCACCGGGCTCACCATCGATCCCAGCGGCGCCAGTCAGTCGATTTGGATTGTCGATAACGGTACCGACAAAGTCTACGAATATGCAAACGCTCGCGTGAAAACCACCGGAAGTTTTTCTGCTTCCACTTCGTTCGCGCTCGCCGCCGGCAACAGCAACCCACAAGGCATCGCTGATCCGCCGCCGCCTGCCAACCTTCAGGGTGTTTCGCAGCAGTCTTTGCAAGCTCTCCCTATCCCGACCGCAATCCTCGTGTCGCAACCGCTTCCCGCTTGGTCGACCGAAATCGGGTTACATGGTCAAGCTCCGGAATCGAAACCTTCGATACAACCTCGCGATCCAGCAATAAACACCTCTCTTTATGCCCTTGAGGATAACCGAGGCCTGTCACCGAGTATGGATTGGCCGCTGGAACCCACGAAAGCAGCGAGTGCAAGTGACGTCGATACCCTGTTCGCGATACATGGCACCGTTGAGTTAATTGATGATGAGCAGCTTACAATTCTCGCCCAACAACGTTGAGAATCGTTCCTACAGTGATCTGCCAAAGCATCGCCGTCGGGCCGGAAGCCTTCGCCGCCACCGTCGACAGCCCGAGGTTCGCCGAGGCGAGCATCGTAAGCTCTCGGCCGAAGGCGACAATCGGCTTTCACGCTCACGCTAACTGTGGCTCATCATGTCAATCAAGCGTCGCGTCGGAGGCTACCGCAACCGCGAAAACGCCAGGACAGCGATCTATTTCTACTGCGATGGCCTGGGCCTCTATCCACGATGAACTCGGATGGATCAATTTGGAGCAAAACCAGTTCACGTTAAAAAAAAGAAAAAATATGTTCGGTTGATTCGAGTTGCTTTGGCACCCATAGGTGTAGATCAACGATGTTAAAGGCTTGTCTAGACTCGGGGAATGCGAATCATGAATTATCTCAAGTGCGCAGCAAACTTGCGGTACGAGGTAGTCGCGAGGTTAATTGCGATTCTGATTGTCGTCTCGGTTGCACCCTTGAGTGGCGATGAGCCCAACTACAAGGAAAAGTACGCTCGACTCGAAGAACGGTTGCAGAGCGTCAGCAACCAGGAGCTGCGGGCAATCGTTGAAAATGGAGACATTCCGGCTGCGATCAGTGCTCTCCACCCGTCACCAGTACGTTTGAACGAAGCAGTCATCAAAGAGCTGGTACGGCGGTTGGATCCCAAGCTTTCCAAGCCAGACGTCGATGCGCTAAAAGTGGGGACTGACGCAGATATTGCCGGTCCAGCATTGAATCGCGCACCAGGCGTCGAGCGTCCAGAGGGAATCACCCCTGGTGAACCGGCCACAGAGCCAGCAGAAATCAAGCTGGCACATGTCAAGGTCGAGAGCTATTCGGGGCAGCCATTCGCTGTCGGCATCGTTGAGCTAAAGTACGAGCCAGGGCACGGTCCCATCATTTACCCGGACCAACCCTTGTTCTTGGATGCAACCGACCGGCGCGCTCATTACATCGCCTTTGACTTGTCATACCAGCAAAGCGATCAAAAACCGACCATGATGGTGGATCGGCTACGTGCCTTGTTCTTGCTAAGAGATTCAGCGGCTTGCCAGGTGTCGCTCTCTACCGTCGCTGGGGCTCTCATCGAGAACCAGGATGTCCAGCCGATTCAGAACGAAGATCGATATCGAGAAATGCTCAGTCAGTGGTGGAAGCAGTTCTCCACCATCCCAACCAGCTACGGGGCTGAACAGAAGGAACTCAAAGAATCGCTGCTGGACTCACTGGCGCGCCGTCTCAAGCTTCCCGGTCCCTGGCCTAGCATCGCCAAGGCCGAGGCTGGCGTTAACGAATCAAGCCTGGAGCATCAATTCGAACGGGGCATCGGCATGCTCTTTGGCATCGAATCCGTAAAATTAGCCATGCGTGCTGACACGGCCTTGAGCCAGTCAGGTCGGTTTGAGAATGCGGACCAGGCATTGCCTGGGCCTCCTGTCCTGCAAAGTGTGCAGACCACTCCTGCACCGCAGTCCACTTGGATCGAGCCCATCGCGATGCACGTGCCGGCCGAGTGCTTCTACCTACGGACCGGTAGCTTGGCAAATTATCGCCAGTTTCGACAATTTCTTGTCGGCTGGGGCGGCAGCTTGAACGACATCGTCTCCAACGGCGCCGTCGATCATCAATCGCGGGAGAGAATCGAAGGTCAACTAGGACTTTCACCGGACCAATTCTCGCCTGACAAATTCGATGATCTGATTACCGACATGGCACTCATCGGCTGTGATCCCATGTTCGATGACGGTGCTTCGGTCGGAATTCTATTTCAAGCTCGTCAATCCCAGAAACTTCTCGAAGTCATCAAGCACCAGCGTCACCAAGCGAGCTTGCGTGTTCCAGAATCCGAAGACCGCCGCGTGACTGTCGACGGTCATCATGTCTCATTTCTAACATCCGACGACCATCGCATTCGCTCCTACTATGCGATCAATGGCGACTTCCATCTCGTCACCAATTCTTCCCACTTGCTGGCGCGGTTTCTTGAAATAAGTCAAGGAACAGGGTCGCTGGGCAGACTCGAAGAGTTTCGTTACGCACGAAACCAGACCAACCAGATCGACAAAAAAAACCATCAGCAACCGTTAGCGATGCTCTATCTTTCTGATCCATTTTTTCAAAACTTGATCAGCCCGCACTACCGCATCGAACTGACTCGCCGCCGACAGGCTGCACAAGAACTGAAGCAATACCAGTTGGCGCTGCTGATCGCCAAGGCCGAGCACATGGATGCCGTCACCACCCAAGAGCTGATCGAACATGAGTTGTTACCGCAGGCCTTCGGCACGCGCCCCGACGGTAGCTATCCGATGCTCAAAAAAGGACATTTTAGAGATTCAAAACGTGGCGCCCTGGGATACTTCCTGCCGATCCCCGACGTAACGCCTCAAAAAGCTACACAGACGGAGGTCAGTTCCTACTATCAGTTTGTAGAGAATTACAGCCAACAATGGCGGAGAATCGATCCCGTGACTGTAGTATTCTCGCGCGACAAGTCTAATCAAAATGGCCTCCAGCAAGTTAGCTTGGATATCGTCATCACGCCATACGCTCAGCAACACTACGCGATATTGTCGCAGCATCTTGCCCCCCCCAGCGATCGGCGGGTGGCACCGATGAACGAGGACCTGGTTCGTCTTGACACCTCGATTAAACAAATGGGTGGCGCACAATCACATCTTCTCTACTTGGGACTGCGAGATGAGGAAGTTCCCTTCGTATTCAGACGCGGCGAGATCGAACTGCTCAATGGACTTCAGGGCACGAGTTATGGGAAGAGTCATTCGTACGCAGCAATCACACCGCCTAGTACTGAGATACTGGCGCTCTTGACATCGGTTTTCAATCGAGTCCAACGAGAACGCGACAAACCGAACGGATCGGTAGCGCAAACCCAGCGATCATCGACGAGTGGCGGAGGTCGATCTAGTCTGCTCGGATTCGTGATCACATGCCTCATCGTTAACAACAACAACATCGTGCAGGACGCGATACGGAATTTAATGCCCGTTTCTTCTGACAGCGGATGGACTGTAGCATCACTCAATCGATCGCTTCGTGAAAACGTCCTTCACAAAATCACCACGGAGCATGTCGATAATTCGCCTCAAGTACGATTGCGAGTGGCTTCACTCAGCAGTTCAAAGGTGGAGCCTTACATCCAAGCTTACACCTACTTGGCATCGCGACGTACGTCTTTCGAAAATGCACAGTTCTTGAACGACGTCACGAGTTGGTTGCAGCTGCCTATCAAAGCGTCGCGAAAATCAGTTGAAGCGGTATTGGGTGCGGACCTGCGCTGCCCACTGGGCGGTGACTTCGATCTAAATGAACATGTCGGCCACTCGTACTGGGTAGGAACTCAGTGGGCGACAACAAGCTATTTCGAAGAAACAAAAACGCCTGCATCTTGGAAATTTGCATTCCTCGATTGGCTACGTGGACTTGACCTTCGATTCGACCTTAATCAAACGACACTGCGAGCGCACATTGACATGCTCGTGCGACCGCCAGTCGGTCGCGCTGATAACAATCAATGGATTCCATTGAAGCTGCAAGATCCCCCCAAACCAGCTAAAGCTGCCTTGACCGACACCATTCCTGTCGTTGTGCAGAGTGGATTTCAATCGAGACCCACCTGGGTACTGGGAGTTAGGATTCACTCGGGAATTCAGCCGTTCCAAGTTGCATTTATTTATCCGAACAGCCCGGCGTCTCGGGCGGGACTATCCGTCGGAGATCAAATTCTGGCGATCGATCGAGTTAAGCCAGAATCAAAACAGCACCTGCACGAGTTGATCGATTCGGCTCGAGATGGCATGAGAAGCGTATCCATTCGACTTCTACGCGAAGGGTCCCAGCTTGAGCTCGAAGTTCTGCTGCGCAACCGCCAACACGGTATGCTGAAGTAAAGCGGCTGAGTTCAAAAACTACAGATTTTTCGCCCTGCTCCGGGGAGAGCGTCCGGGGTTGAGAGTAATAAAAACTCGCAGCTTAAAGAAGGAATGTTAAAAGTCACTGTCTCTCGCTGCTCCTTCACTTTTCCAATTTGTTCCTTCACACTTCATGTAGTCCTCTCATCGACAACCCTGCTACCCTGCAACGCCGAGAAAGAGGGCTTTCCACAAATTAATTTACCGAAGCAATTTTGAGTACGTGCTTCAAAGTTGCAATTCAGGGCAGTCTGAGAAGTTCTCGGTCTGTCGACTTGAACTTGACTTGAAACGCACTTCACGGTTTCGCTACCATCCTTTGCGCTCGAGGGCTGCTCATCATGCGTCGTCTCACAGTTTGCGTTCTGCTTCTGCTGTCGCGTTCAATCGCTCCCGCTGCCGATTCAATGTATGGATCCATCGACGGGTGGGGTCAATTGATCGATCCCGATGGGGATTGCCGGTTCGACGTCGGCAAAGACTCCGTTGTGGTGACGTTTGGCCCAGGACCACACGAATTGGACGCTGAGATCGGTCGCATGAACGCGCCTCGCATTGTCCGTACGCTCAGCGGCGACTTTTCCGTATCGACGGTCGTGGCGGGCGATCTCCCGCTTCCAGAGCTACCCCGCGCCTATGTCAGTGGCGGCTTGATTCTAATGCAAGACCAATCCAACTATATTCGACTCGAACGGGCCAGCTTCAATCGCAGCGGAACGAAGTCGTACTACACAAACTTCGAGCAACGGATCGATTCCAAACGAACCCGCATGGGGCAGTTCGCCGATTTTGCGTTACAAGCGGACCAAGCGGTCGAGCTTCGCTTAGAAGTTCATGATGGAACAGTTCGCGGACTTGTGCGACACGGCGGAGACGCGTGGCATGAGATGGGGACGGCTAAAATCAACCCTGGCGCTACGTTATTTGCGGGGGTCTCGGGTGTGAAGACGATCCCTGATGAAGTCAAAGTCACGTTCAGCAGATTTCACATCAGGCGCGATGACCCGGTGGATGCCGCATCCGATTCTGAAATCCGATTGGAGCCGCAGCTAAAGACTGCCGAAGTGCCTCGATTGTGGGATCCCTTTTTGCAAAAAGTGGTCGAAAAAATTGACGACTTACAGGCACGCGCGGGTAAGATCAGCGAGATGTCTGACGATCAACAGACACAACTAATCGAAGACGCAAAGGCGATCGCCAAAGAGAATCCTAACGCGGCGTCATCAACTCCGGTGCTTGGAATGGCTTCAGCTCTGGCAGGTATGTTCCAGCGCGCTGACAAACCTTATCAAGCACTTCGAGTATTGCGCGGGATCGCCGACACACTTGAAGAATCGGAAGGCAATACGAATGACGCGGTCATCGCTAAAATGCGAGCAACCGCAGATAAGCTGGAATCAAAATTAAAGCTAATAGGGACCCCGATCGTCGTCGACGGGAAATTGATGTCGGGCGAATTGATTGAATGGAAGGCCTATGAAGGCAAGGTGGTGCTGGTCGACTTCTGGGCATCATGGTGCGGTCCGTGCCTCCGCGAATTACCAAATATAAAACAGCAATATGAAAAGTTCCATCAGAACGGTTTTGAGGTCATCGGAGTCTGCCTGGACCGCGATCAAGCGAAAGCGGAAGAGTGCATCAAGAGTGCCGAGATTACTTGGCCTTCGATCGACGATGCGAAAGCGGAGGAAACGCAATCCATGAGAAAACGAT
>JBBSJZ010000105.1:0-13772 GCA_038256795.1 Pirellulales bacterium
ACGGCATTAGTCTATCGCTTTCGACAGGAGACTTCGATTGAGTATCCCCGCCGCGTTTACCAACCCATCCAAGCCGACCCCATGCAACCGCACCTATTGGGTGATTGAAGATCGGTTGCTTGCAGGTGCTTACCCAGGTCGCCCCGATCCAGTTGACCATCGCCAGCGGATCAAGTCGCTGTATGAGGCTGGCATGCGGACGTTCATCAATTTGCAAGAAGAGAACGAGACGAACAATTCCGGCGTGCCATTCGTTCGCTACGACGACGAACTGCGGCGACTCGCTAAAGAGCAGAACGACCGGATCGCACACCTTCGTTTTCCGATTCCAGACGGCGGCACTACGTCGGTCGATCGGATGCGAAGCATTCTGGATTCGATCGACCTTTCGCTCGTCGCCAATCGTCCCGTTTATGTTCACTGCTTCGGTGGCATGGGACGAACCGGTTCGACGATCTGCTGTTGGCTGTTGCGGCATCGTCTTGCGTCGCCCGACAACGTGCTGAGTTTGCTGACGCAGTTGCGACAAGCGGACGTTGAACGCGCCAGTTGGAAAGCACCAGAAAACGAATCGCAAGAGCGCTTTGTTCTGTCTTGGACTAAGAAGCAAAACAGCTAGCCATGACTCAACCCAACATCCTGTTCGTTTGCAGCAAGAACCAGTGGCGGAGTCCGACGGCGGAGGCGATCTATTGGCGTGACGAACGGGTGTCCGTTCGTTCGCGCGGCACGGCGAAAGCGGCGGTGCAAACGATTCGATCAAGCGACATCGTTTGGGCTGACGCGATCTTGGTGATGGAAGACAAGCACCGACAACGAATCCAGGCCGACTTTCCCGGTGAGTCGAAGTTCAAGCCAATGTATGTGCTGGACATCCCCGATGACTACCAATTCATGGATGACGAATTGGTGGAATTGATCAAGTCGGCCACAGATCCGATCATTGGGCAGTTGATGGGTGGGTAGTCATGCGATCGTAGCTGACTCGAGATCAAAGGCCTGCTAAAATCGATTTCTCAACCGATAAATCGATGCATCGAAGGCTATGGCGGTTTCATGAACGAATTACTTCACCTTTCAACCCGAGCGTTTGCGGGCTTTCTTTCTAACGAGCTCCCGCGGCTTAGTGACGACTGGTGGACAAAGAAGGTGGTTAGTTCACTTAGTTTTCAGCAGCAACGTCTGGTCGATGAAAAAGGTGTTCGTGATCTTCGAGAGCTGGATTTTGCCGCGCTCGTTCGTTTGGTAGACCAGAATTGGTACGAACTGTCCAACGAGCTGAAGTTGCCTCGAGAGGGACGTGGTTGGATCAAAGAACTCCAGTCCATACGGAATCGCTGGGCGCATCTGTCGACGCAGGCGGTGTCTGCAAACGATCGCCTGCGCGATTCGGACACGCTGAATCGGGTTTTAGACATGCTTGGCGCTGATTCGATTCTTCTGGGGAAGGTCAGCGAATATAGAGATCAAGCCATCGCCGAAATTGCTTCGTCATACGCCAAGCCAAAGACCGACGTCGAGAGTTGCACGCCAAGTATCCCAGCGGCTCCTGTGATGGCTTCGTCTCTAGAACCGAAGAACCAGCCGGAAAGCCTATTTCAGGTTGGCGACGTGGTGCGATTGCGGTCGTCTTCCGATGTTTTGATTCCCATCATTGCGATCGACGCGTCTGGCAGTGAAACCCGATACAGTGTCTTCCATGAAGGAAAGACAACTCACTATTACGAGAGCCAACTCCAAGCCAACGAGCAAATAGATGTCGATGCCGCACCGGCAACCGTACAGAACTTGCACGCTTTCCTGACCAGTTTGATACTCCTGTCGCCATCGTCTGCGAAGTTGTTTTCACTTCGCAGCGGACGAGTTCAGTTTGTTCCGTATCAGTATCGCCCCGTTTTGAAACTTATCCGGGCGGACCGACCTCGTCTCTTGATCGCCGATGAGGTTGGTGTGGGGAAGACGATCGAAGCAGGACTGATTATCAAAGAGCTGAAAGCTCGCATGGATATTTCTTCCGTGCTGATCATTTGCCCGAAAGCCCTGGTCGCAGAGCGGAAATGGTTCTTGGAAATGAAGCGATTCGACGAGCGTTTCACCGCACTCGACGGGCCGACGCTTCGACACTGTCTACAAGAGACCGATTTGGAGGGTGAGTGGCCACAGCAATACCAAAAAGCGATCGTTCCGTTTTCGCTGTTTGATTCCAATCTCCTTTTTGGTCGCGAGGGTCGAACGCGGAAAGCCAAAGAAGGGCTGCTGGCCCTTGACCCTCCGCCAAAATTTGATCTCGTCATCGTTGACGAAGCTCACCATCTGCGAAACGCTCAGACTTTTCTGCATCAAGGAGTCCGGTACTTCTGCGAGAATGCCGAGGCAGTCGTGTTCTTATCCGCGACTCCCGTTCAATTGGGTAGCGAAGACCTGTTTACGCTGCTCAATGTGCTGCGGCCCGATCTTGTCATTGACCATGCAAGTTTCAATCAGATGGCTGCACCGAACGGCCCAATCAACGCAGCGGCAAGTGAGTGTCGCGGTGCGGAGGATGGATGGCAGCAACGTGCTGCTGGACATCTTGAAAGTGCTGCCGAAACACAATGGGGAAAACTTTTTCTACGGGAGTCGCCCGCATTTCAGTCCGCGTACGATCTGCTTCAAAACGAAGACATCGAAGATGCCCGCCGGGTTTCGGTCACACGAACGATTGAAGAGTTATACACGTTCAGCTCGCTTATTAACCGGACTCGGCGAAGAGACATCGGCGAATTTACAATCCGCACTCCGGAAACGCTGAACGTTCCATTCACTCCGGGCCAACAGGAATTGCATGATAAGCTCTTGCTCGCAATTGCGAATATCCTCGCCGCTTCGCATGGACAGCAAAACGTCAAATTCATGATGACAACGGTGCGTCGTCAAGCCGCTAGTTGTCTGTACGGATTGAAACCGTTGCTGAGCGATATTCTTGCCGGCAAGATTCGCGACTTGGAAGTGATTGACGAAGATGATGACCAACCCGAGGGTATTGAACCGAGCGTGCTGTCACAAATCAAAGCGGACGTCGATGAAATCCTGACGTTGGCCGAGCGACTTGACCCGCAAGATCAGAAAGCGGACGAGTTGCTGCGGGTCTTGCGAGACAAAAGCAAGATGCCGAACAACAAGTCACTTTTGTTCACAACCTTTAGGCATACACTCAGTTATCTATCCGAGCGATGCAAAAACGAGAGCTTTCGGTTTGGGGTGATTCATGGGAGTATTCCCGATGAAGATCGCGCGGATTTGCGTAGTCGGTTTGCACTCGATAAAGAACACGACGACGCGATTGACGTGCTCCTTTCGTCGGAGGTTGGCTGCGAAGGATTAGACTTTCAATTCTGTGACCTGATGGTCAATTACGATTTGCCCTGGAACCCGATGCGAATCGAACAGCGGATTGGACGGATTGACCGCTATGGGCAGAAAAGCGATTCCGTTGCGATTGTCAACCTTATCACGCCAGGCACCGTCGACGCGGAAATCTACGAACGTTGTTTGTTGCGAATTGGCGTATTCAATCAAGCGGTGGGTGGTAGCGAAGAGATTCTCGGTGAAATCACCCAGGAACTGCGGAGCATCGAGGAGTCTTTTACGTTAACCGAAGATCAGCGTGAAGCTCGATTGAACCAACTCGCCGACAACAGCATTCGCCGCATTCAAGAAGAGCAGGCTCTTGAGGCCAAGCAAGCGGAGTTGTTTGGGCTGAACGTGCCCAATCAGTCATGGCAGCAGCAGATCGAGGAAGCGGAGTCGTTTTGGTTGTCGCCAGTCTCGTTGCAGAAAACGGTCGTGGCATATCTGGCGAACTTACTTGATCCTGCCGGGGAGTACATCCTTGGCGAGAAGCCTTTGAAGACGTTGCGGCTGAACCAGCATGCCCGCGGCGCGTTGCTTGATACGTTACGGAAAATGCCAAGGTCCTCTGAACCAGTCTGGCGACAATGGGAAAAGTATCTCAAGGGAGACTTGCCGAACCTCTCTGTGACCTTTGACCAGCACACGGCGACTGAGAATCGGGAAACGATCTATCTCAACGTGCTTCACCCGCTCGTTCGGCAGGCCGCCGATGCGTTGGGCGAGCGTGACTCCATGTCAATCCGCATTGAAGTAGCTCACAAAACTCTGGCAGTGGGAGAGTATCCGTTTGCCGTCTACCAATGGCGAAGAGTGGGCGTGAAGCCAGATGATTCATTGGTGCCCGTATCGGCCAATGCTGAAATCGAAGTAGAGCTTCTTCAGTTGTTGCCAATTGCGACCGACTCGCTCAAGGCTTCCGTCGATGAAGCGGAGCCTAAAAAGTTGCTCGAAGAACGGCATCATGCGAAATGGAACCAAGCCCGCGCTGATCACATGGCAACCAATCGCGAGTTGGTCGATCACCGCATCCAGAGTTTGGCAGCCAGCCAATTGGCGAGATGCCAACTACTACGAGACCAAATTGCCGCCGCAACCAATGAGAAGATCGAAATAATGAAACAGCGTGAACTCGCATCCGCCCAACGTGATGGCGACCGACGGATGGAGGAACTCCAAAAGTCTTCCGAAACGGCGGACATCCATTCAAAGCCAGTTGTGTTTGGGACGATCACGGTAAAGCGAGTTGCAGGGACATGACTTTCATAGATCAGGTACGCGAGAAGCGAAAAAAACTGGCAGATGTCCTGGTTGACGAGGAGTATTCAGGGCTTCGTGAATTGGTGGAAGAGTTGTATCCCGACAAGGCTCACTTCATTTATGAGTTGCTGCAAAACGCGGAGGATGCCGGAGCGAAGAGTGTGCAGTTCCGGCTACGAGAGGACCAATTGATTTTTGCTCATGACGGCAGGCCATTTACGGAAGAAGACGTCTGGGGAATTACCAACATCGGTAAAGGCACCAAGCGAGACGATGAAGATAAAATCGGTCGGTTCGGAGTTGGATTCAAGGCCGTGTTCGCCTACAGCGAAACGCCTTCGATCTGGTCACCAACCTTCAACTTTCGTATCAGTGACTTGGTTCTGCCAACAGAGATCACGCCTCGTCCGAGCGATGACAAATTAACGGTGTTTCAATTCCCGTTTAACAATCCCAAGAAAACTGCGAAAGCCGCTTTTGCTGAAACCGCCGAAGGTTTGCAGGCGTTGTCAGAAGAACTGCTAATCTTTTTGCAAAACGTTAAGCTCGTGAAATGGAAAATCGCTGAAGACATCCACGGAGGGTTGATGCGTAAGGAGCATCCGCCTCATCTCATTGAGGTTCAAAAATACGTCGATAAAACAACAATCGCCAGTTCATGCTTCCTGCGTTTTTCCAGTAGTGTTCAAGGATTGCCCAAGCAAAACGTCTCGCTGGCGTTTCCGCTTGAAAGTAAGATCGAATCTTCCGTCGTGTCGAGCACTCAAACACTCGCGAAGGATTATCGGATTGTTCCAGCGGCACCCGCGCGCGTGTCCGTCTACTTCCCGGCCGAGAAAGAAATATCCGGCCTGCGCTTCCACCTTCATGCACCTTTTGTCCCAGAGTTAAGTCGAGCGAGCGTCAAGGACACGCCCGCCAACGATCCACTTTTCGAGCAACTCGCTCAGCTTGCTTGCGAAGCTCTAGAGACGATTCGCGGTCTCAATTTGCTAAACGTTGACTTTCTGAATGTTTTGCCTCACAGCGCGGATGCGTTGCCGAACCGTTATAAGGCGATTGCCAGTGCAATCACAGAGGCGATGAATTCTCAACCGTTGACTCCGACACAATCAAGGACGCACCTCCCGGCAAGACAACTGCTTCAAGCAAAAGCAGCCCTCAAAGACCTGTTGCCTTCCGATGACCTAAGAAGCTTGTTCGACGAAGGTGAACCAGCCGATTGGGCCGTCGCCGCGCCGCAGCGAAACAGCCATGCAGATCGGTTTTTGTCGGGACTGGAAATTCAGCGTTGGGACATTGATCAGTTCGTTCGCCTACTTGAGCGAAGAAAAAGCGAGAGCCAGTACTGGGATCCCAAATCATGGCGGCACAAACTGCCTGAGCCAGACGAGGGCTTCGACTATTGGTTTGACACCAAGGATTCCGAATGGCTACAGAAACTCTACGCGATGCTATTCAGGGAGCTTGGTGATGGGGGTGACTTTAGCCGCCTGAAGTCAGTGAAGATAATTCAGTTGGCGGATGGAACCTTCGCCCGTCCTGACCGAGCGTTTTTTTCCAGGCTCGGATCTCACGACGACGCCAATTTCCCGCGTGTTGATTCTGCCGTCTATTCGAGCGGAAAGAGTACGGCGGATCAGGAGGCATCTCGAAAGTTTCTGCTGGCCGTTGGTGTTCGAGAGGTCGGAGAGCTTGAGCAGGTTCAAGCGGTGCTCACATCGCGATACGGAAAGAACCCCAAACTCGAGTTCACTGAGCATGTCCAAGATTTGAAGCGGTTTCTTACACTGATTCATACCGAGCCGAAGTCGGTCAAAATATTTTCAAACCAACAGCTTCTTCTCGACTCATTGGATCAGTGGCGTCGCGCGTCGGAGCTATTCCTGGACTGGCCTTACATTGAAACAGGTTTAAGTGCTTTCTACGACTCACTTGGAGACGAAGCGGGATGTACGGCGATCTCACCTCGTTACTACGAAGCTGGATTTTCAGATTTGGTTTGCGAGTTCGCGACTGCCGTTGGAGCCAACTCAGGCCTCGAAATTGAAGAAGTGTCGTGTACAGAAAACCCAAACGTGAGCTACTTGATCTACCAAGCTCCAGGCAATCCAAGCCGGCACAAAATTGATCGTGACTTTTGGATTGACGGTTTAGAGGAAGCGATCAAACGTCCGTCTGTTCCGCTGGCTCGGTTACTATGGAAAACTCTTGCTGGTCAGGACGATACACGTTGGACGCGGGCGAAGTACCGAAATAACCAAACGCAACCTCTTCGAGAAGACGTGTCACGTTTGGCCATCTTGTTGCGAGATGCAACTTGGGTTCCGCAACACGACGGCAGATTCGTAGTTCCGGCCGATGCCGATGATCGTTCGCTTCCGGAAGATTTTGAATTTGCAAGAGGCTGGAAGTGGCTACCAGTCGTCGGCTTTAGTGAAAACGTCGCGAAACGAACCGAGGAATACAAGAGAAAGAAAGAGTTTGCCGCCGAACTCGGTTTTGAAGACGATGACGCATTGAATGACGCAAAGTGGTTTGCACAGCTCGATCATGAAGCGCGGCGAAAACTGATGTCGGAATATCGTTCACGCATCGAGTGCGAACTTCCTGAAAAGTCGCCCGCCAATCCTGAACGCCGATCCGTAAAGGTTGCAAGTCTTGCTGACGACGCGCCGGAAGAAGCAAAGGAAATACGTTCTCGGTCAGTATCGACGGTAAGCGCAATCGTGAAGAAAGAAACCAAGCCGTATTTGCGTGAGCAATACACGAACGCCGACGGAGAGATGATCTGCCAAATTTGCAAGACTCCTCTTCCATTCTCGCTCCCCAATGGTAATCCGTATTTTGAATCAGAGGAACTTGTTCCTGGAACTACCAGGACCCATTTTCAAAACTACGTCGCGTTGTGTCCGAACCATGCAGCCATGTTCGTGCACGCGAACGAATCAAGGGAAGACATTCGTGAATTGGTAAAAACGGGAAGCGAGCGAATACTCCCCATCAAGTTGGCAGGAATGGCTCATGAGCTATATTTCACTGAAACGCATATCTCCGACCTAAGAGCCGTGCTGAGCACAGAGAATGCGGCCGATTAAGCGGCGTCACAATTGTTTCCAGGCTTTGCGTTGTTTGGACCAGTTGGGTTCAACGGCGATCTGGCGGAGTTCTCGCTCTCGGAATTTTGGTTGGGTGTTGTTGGTGGGCTGGAGCTCGAGGAGGGCTTGCTGGATGTCAGGGGCAAGGCCGGCAAGGTTGAGGATTTGCGTGACTCGGGCGCGAGTGATGCCGGCGGTGCGGGCGATCTCGGCTTGGTCCTTGAGTTGGCCGGTTTCAAGTAGATCATCGAGGCGGATGGCGAGGGCCATCAACTTGGCGATGTGCGGCAGTTGGGGTGGTGAGGGTTGCCGGCGAGGGCGTTTCGTTTGGATGCGGCGGCGACCGCGGGTTGAGACTGCGATGTCAAATGCTTTTTTGATGTGGCTCATAATTGATCCTTTTTGGCGTCGGCGGCGTTGAATGAATTCAGCCCCGTGGGGCTAAGCGTGATTGCGAACGTACTGTCGGATGGGTCATGTTCGATGCGTTCGATCAGCTTGCTGATCAGGCGTCCCCGTTCGCCGTTGGTGAGGTGCTCCCACAACGATTGCATGTCCTTGATCGCCGCCATGATCGTGTAGCGATCGGGCGCGGCGGTGTGGATGCCGTTAAGTTCTTGTTGCAATTGGGTGCGACGGCGAAGATCACGGGTGACTTGTTCATTGAGCGACGCGAGTGTGTCGAGTCGTTTGGGTTAGCGTTTGTAGTCGCCGGTCGGCGTGGCGTACGCTTCGATGGCTCGTTCGGTGTTTTGCAGCGTCAGCGTGAGAGCCGCGAGTTCGTTTTCGAGACGCTCACCCTTATCGCGAACCGTCTTGCGAACTTTCAAACAGGTTTGATTGAGAAGGTCTTCGTCGATCGTGAGCGATTGCAGTTGGCTGACGATAAACTGTTCGACTTGCTCGGCCGGCAGCGACGGACGCGGACACGTTTTGTGACCGCTCCGCGTCGCTTTGCCGCAAACGTAGTAGCGATAGCGTTTACCGTTTCCGCTGCCGCCGCTGGTCGTGTGAGTCATCGCTGAATTGCAGGCGACGCAGCGAAGCAGTCCGGCAAGCACGCCCTGTGTCCGGCCGTGAACCCGATCGCCGATGTTGATGCGGTTGGCACGAAGCTTTTTCTGGACGGATTGGAATAACTCTTCATCGACGATCGCTTCGTGTTCTCCCTCGTGGACCTCGTCGTGGTAGGTGACTTTGCCCAGGTACATCCGATTGGTCAGCAACGTGTGTAGCGTGTTCTTGTAGATCGGTCCGCCGCCGATCGACTTGCCCGATTTGGTGATCCACAACTTGGTTCGCCAACCGCGGACCCGCATGCCTTCGATGGTGCCGATCAAACCTTCGCTTTCGAGGTAAAGTTCGAAGATTTGGCGGACCCGTTCGGCTTCGGATTCGTTCACGAACAGCTTTTTGGTTTCGCGATCGAGGTCGTAACCAAGGATCGGTCGGCCCCCGAGATACTTGCCTTTGCGACGAGCTGCGGCCATTTTGTCACGCGTTCGTTCGCTGATGATTTCGCGTTCAAATTGGGCGAACGAGAATAGGATGTTCAACGTCAATCGCCCCATGCTGGACGTCGTGTTGAATTGCTGCGTCACCGAAACGAATGAGACTTTCAGATCGTCGAACGTTTTCATGATCAGAGCGAAGTCCATCAGCGAACGGCTCAACCGGTCGACTTTGTAGACAACCACACAGTCAATCTTGCCGGCTTTGATGTCTTCCATTAACCGCGTCAGCGCGGGCCGGTCGATGTTGCTGCCGGAGAATCCGCCGTCATCGTATCGAGTCTCGACCTCGACCCAACCTTCCTGACGCTGGCTGGCGACGTATGCCGACCCGGCTTCGCGTTGGGCGTCGAGAGTATTGAATTCTTGTTCGAGTCCTTCGCTGGTGGACTTGCGTGTGTAGATGGCGCAACGCACCGTCGACGGTTCTTTGTTGGGAGCGATCATTGGGCGGCTCCCTTCTTCGGATTGAGTTTGAAGAACGCGAAGCCGTTGACGTGCGAACCGCTGACTTCGTTGGCGATCGCGGAGAGCGTTTCGTAGCGTTTGCCATTGAAATCGAAATCATCTTGGTTGACGGTGACCGTGATCGTCTGGCCTTTGTACGTTTTCACCAGCACGGTACCGGCCAGTGGCAATCGTGTGTCGCGGCCTGGATCCAGCGCGACGGTGGTTTCCTCGGCGGCCTCGACTTGTTGAGTGAATGACCGTGGAGGTCGCTTGCGAAGGTCAGCATCGTCGGCCATTTCGAGTGCGCGGCGGCGCGCTCGTTCGGGCAGTCCGCCCTCGTCGATGGCTTGCATTCGCCAGATAATTTTTTTGACCAACCAATCGCGGTTGTGGCTGCGGGGCGCGCATCCGCAAACGGACTCGTACTTGTCTTTGAGTTCGCCGGTCGTCAACTTTTTCATGTCGGCAACCTCGCGGGTAATGTTCAAACTCATAGGGTTCTCTGTGACTGAGAAATGGGACGGGAAAGATCTCGGCGGTGCGTTTACCGCGTGGTCACAGAGAGCGAGCGTTTCGAGAGGAACTCAAGCCGACATGCGAAGTGTTTGACGAATTCGGCGGAGTGTTTTTGGTGTTCGTTTCGGTCAGATACCGAACAACGGCCTTGGCGAGGATTTCTGCGATCTCATTGCGATCGCGAGTTTGATTTTCGTAGTCGTCTGACGTCATAGGTTCGATCAATCGGGAAGGTCGCGAAAAGTGGCGGCTGAGTTAACACTCTGCCTCTACCTGTAGACCTTCCGACTCCAAGACCAAAACGGCGACGCTGCCGGCAAAATTTAACGAAATGTCTTGAACGGCAAACGCAGGATGGCGTTGAGATCGCCGGCGGTTTCCCAGAGAATTCGCAGTTCGTTGGCCGAATCGTCTTTCATGCATCGGCTTACGTCGACTTTCGACATTCCCGCCAGGCTTCCGAGCTGTTCTTGGGTTGGTCGCGGTAACAACGTCGGGCATCCTTCGTGATCCGACGTGGCCTGAGCGTGATCGGCGGCGGATCGCAGATGCTTTTTAATTTCCTCGACGAGACGTTCTATCTTGGCTGTACGACTCGATCGTTTGGCTGCCGGCTTGAGCACCGGTGCCGTTGACTCCTCCGATTCGAGAACCCGGTCATCGACAGCATTCCAGTCGAGCCACAGTTGGTACTCTTCCCGATCAACCGTATTATCTAGTGCGATAATGGTGTTGGGGATGATGCGAGACCAATAATGGGCGGTCGCCTCGCTGGGTGTAAACACAATCGTTTTGGGACGCGTGGTGAGCTGGCGCAGTATGTCGGCATGGAACGTCGGTCCAAAGCCACGAATGAACCAGAGTTCGCGGCTGCGTGTGGCAATCGTGCGCCGGCCGATTTGCCACAGTCGATCAGCAACGATCTGTCGAACGTCGAGTTTGGTATCGACGAAGAGGTACTCTAGGACTCGCCCGGTGTCGAATGCGACTCGATTGAGTTGATCGGGGTGAAGGCGAGTGACGCCGCAATCGCGGCAGGCGATATAGCCTTGCTTGATTTCGTCCACATCGGCAACGAAGACGACCTGCCGCGTTTCGCCACATTCGGTGCATGTCCACGCACCGGCTGGGATCGCTTCGCGAAGCAAGCGGTGGTGTCGAAACGCAGCAAGTGGTTCTGCATAGGCACGAGTCGCTTCGTCGACAGAAAAAGCTGGTGGGTCAAGCTCCCACTGCAACCAGACTTTGTTCATCATTCGTTGCACAATCAATGTTCCACAGCTTGAGGTATTTCTGGATGAGTTCGACACGTTCAGGGGAGGCGTTTAGCAGGTTGCAGGATCGCGGCGCGATGATGCGAATCGTTTGGTGGCCGGCGCGGCGATACCGAGTCGCTGGGAAGTCGAATCGAATTGCCACCGATCGAACGTGGTAGTGCCAAAGTGAATCGCTCTGCGTTCGCACTTCCTCCTCGATCGCTCGGTGGATGTTGTCTTCCGGATCGTTTTTGCGGACAACAACCGTCAGCGGTCGGCTGGTGGTTCGATTGAACAATTTCATCTCTTCGATCCGAGCCCGAACATTGTCGGACGGATCAGTAGCCAAATCGAAGTTGGGATCTTTGAGGTGATCGAGGTGATAGGCTTGATCCGGATCAAAGGGACCGAGATCCCAACCCAGCACGCAAGCAGCGAAGATCCGTTCGAGTTCCTCCTTCGTTGATTTGGGTAGTGCTGCGCTCATTTCGAGTGACCCGGCTTGCCGGTCATAGGCAAATGCGATCTGCAACGTGGGGCGAATCGCAAGTGTTGAAAGCACACCGTTGTCATCGTGTGTCTGTTCACAGCGAACGAAGTCATCAGGATGAACAGCGAAGTACTCGACCGATCCGCGTGTGAGCGTTTCGACCGTACAGTACTGCCCTCTGCCTTGTTCTTTCAAGAGATTCGAGATGGTATCGGATAAGCGTTCTTTGGCGTTGGAAGCAAAGTGTTTCTCGACGGCTGGGAGGTCATTTCGTTTTCGGAAGTAGGCCAAGCCGTCGAGTTCAAGGAACATTGACGACGCTGAAAATGTGTCTGGCTCGTTCAATCGCACCCACATCGCTCGACCGTAAAGGTTGAGTTCAGTCGGGATTCGTGACATCAATGTTCGATCACCAAGTGACTTCGCGGCGTCCTCGATCGCACTCATGCCGGATTCGCAAGCGAACGCACGAATGGCTTGCAATTCAATCTCAACACCGTTGCGTTCACTCGGCAACAGGTCGTTGATGTGATCAAGCATTTGGTCGATGTCGCGTTCGGCAAGACCGTCCCAGGCGATGTCGAATTCACCTGGCACATGGGAACTGAACCAGGGTTGCAATACCGCGTTGGGGATCACGCGGAGCATGGTGGAAGTGGCAATACGACGTGGCATGACAACCTAAACTTTCGATTTATGAGAAACTCCAATGACCTTTCCAAGCACACGAAAGTCGCTATCAGGCTGAACTTCGATCGGTTTGTACTTCCGGTTTTCCGGCATCAACCGAATCGCTCCGTCCTCCACTTCTAACCGTTTGACGGTGGCCTCGTCATCAATCAACGCGACAACGATTTCACCGTTTTCGGCGATCAGTTGTCGGCGAACGATCACAACATCACCGTCTCGCATGTCCGCACCCTTCATACTGTCGCCACTGATTTGCAATGCAAAACATGACCCGCGACCAGCCAAGTCCGATGCCACCATCACGTCGCCCAAGCAGTTTTCCTCCGCCAACATCGCCGGACCAGCTTTGACCACACCAATCAGCGGCACGCTGACCATCGACTCAATCGTTTGGCTTGGACGTCGTAAGACGCGAAGGCTGCGAGCCTTGCGTGGTTGTCGGGCGACGTAGCCTTTGCGTTCAAGTTGCAGGATCAGTTGGTGGGCGCTGGCGGCGGTAATACCAAGCTTGTCACCGAGTTCGGTCATCGTTGGTGCGATGCCGTGGCGGTCAATGGCGGCGGACAGTTCGTCGAGTGCTCGCGTTTGACCCTCGGTGATTTCGGCTTGGCTGGGTCTGCCACGTTTGGGTTGTCCTCGGCTGGGTTGGTTGGGCTTCATGATCGGGCTTCCGTTGCGGTCGTTATCCAGTGGCTCGAATTAGCGCTGATAGACTTTGTTTCGTGCACAAATAAATTTAGTCATGCAGATTATGCCGACAAGTCAAATTTTGCTAGCAAACTCCAAAGCACTGGAATATGTTGGGCGAAAACTTTTCTTTAGCGCTGATAGATGAGGTGGACATCGACCCGCCCATGTCCGCTCGGAACCACGGTTTACCGTACAGGTTGGTTGTCTTGATGCCATCGGCCGCCGGGATGAATTCGTGCGGCGACGCCTGGAACCACGGCCGGCCGTCATCATCGAAGAAGGACGCTGTGGCTGCACCGATCGCCGCGGCGAAAGTTGGTGGAACGGATGCCCCGTGGAAGCGATAGCCCTTGCCCGCTGATCGCTTCCAGAACAGACGCTCGGCCGGCACGGAAGTCGGTCGAGCGTTTTCTTTTTCGTA
>JBBSJZ010000106.1:0-13636 GCA_038256795.1 Pirellulales bacterium
AAGATCACCACGCGTCAAACGCTCCAGCTCCACGGGATCCTCAAAGGCAATCTGCGTGCGACGATTCAACGCATCAATGAGATCCACCTGTCGACGCTAGCCGCATGTGGCGACGTGAATCGAAACATCATGTGCTGTCCCGCGAAACGGGTGGGGCCGATTTACGAAGAACTGCATCGTTTGACCGATGAGTTGACCGAGGAGCTCGCGCCCAAAACGCCGGCTTACCATGAATTGTGGGTGACGGATCTGGAGTCAGGCGAGAAAACACTCGCGGGCGGTGCCGTTGTCGAACCCCTTTACGGCCCCCGCTACCTGCCGCGAAAATTCAAAATCGGCATCGCGCTGCCCGAAGACAATTGCGTCGATATCTACACGCAAGACCTCGGGTTCCTCGCCGTCGTCCGCGACGGAAAAGTAATCGGCTACAACGTGTTGGTGGGCGGCGGCATGGGGACGACTCCGAGTGCCGAAAAGTGCTTCCCCGCACTCGCCAAACGCATGTGCTTTGCGACATGTGAGCAAGCCGTCGACGTCGCCAAGGCCGTGCTCAAGGTCCAACGCGATTACGGCAACCGCGAAGACCGTAAGGTCGCCCGGATGAAGTATCTCGTCGTCAAAATGGGCATCAACAAATTCCGCCGCTCGGTCGAGGAGTACTACGGTGGCATGCTCAAGGATTGCACCGCTGACGAAGTGACCGGTTTCGATGACCACATGGGTTGGCAGGAACAGGGCGATGGGCTGTGGTCCTACGGCCTCAATATCGAAAACGGGCGACTTTACGATGACGAAAACCATCAACTGAAAGCGGCGCTGCGAGCCGTTTGCACCGAACTCAAGCCCGAGATTCGTTTGACGGGTCACCAAAGCGTGATCTTCGCCAATATCCAACCCGCAGATCGCGACCGCTTGATCGAGATTATTAAGTCGCACCAGACGCCGACGACGGAAGAAACCAGCACGGTGCGGCGGTGGGCGATCGCTTGCGTCGCGTTGCCGACTTGTGGTCTCGCTATCACCGAAAGCGAACGCTACTTGCCATCCCTAATTGATTCGATCGAAGCGCCCCTGGCCAAACTCGGGCTCGATAATGAGAAGTTCATCATCCGCATGACGGGATGCCCCAACGGTTGCGCTCGCCCCTACAACGCCGAGATCGCGATGGTCGGTAAAGCCAAGGGCAAGTACACGCTGTTCGCCGGCGGTGCATTCCTCGGCACGCGGCTGGCCTACATCTACAAAGACTTGGTGCCAACGGAAAATCTGACCGACGAGCTCATCGCAATTTTTGCCGCTTACAAAGCGAATCGTCAGAGCGAGAAAGAGTCTCTCGGTGACTTTTGCGCCCGTGTCGGTCGCGATGATTTGGAAGTGCTTGCCGCGGCAGCCGATAAGCCTTAGTGAAAGGCAGCCGCAGTATGCATCCTCGCCGCGTTAGCGGCGATAGCAGCATGCCCACGCGTTACATAGTGGGTTTGCTGCGAGGCGAGAAATGAAACTCATTACTCCTTCGCTTCAACGTCCTTCGCTTCGACGTCTTTGACTTCCGAATCGTCAACTTCGGCCTTCGCCGCCGGCTTGTCATCTTCCAGGCGGATCACGGGCGGCAATTTATTGTCGTCCGAAATGAACCGCATCGAGATGCTGTTGACACAGTGCCGGATGTTCTTGTCCGTGAAGCGTTCACCCTCGAAAACGTGGCCGAGGTGACCACCGCAATTGTTGCACGTGATTTCGATGCGTCGTCCGTCAGCATCGATGTGGCGATCAACTGCGTCCTTGATTTCGTCGTCGAAACTCGGCCAACCACAATGACTTTCAAACTTGCTCGTCGATTTGTACAGCGGCAAATTGCAACGTCGACAGATATACGTACCTGGTTTCTTGTTGAGCGTGTATTCGCCAACACCGGGACGTTCAGTTCCCTTATCGAGGATCACGTACGCTTCTTCGGGAGTCAATTGATTGTATTTGCCGGGCACAGTGATCATCGCGGGTGATGGGGTGGTTTCGGTGGGCGTTTTCGCAGGCTGAGTCGCAACCGGTTTCGCATCCTCGGGGGTGTCGGCGATCGCCGACGAGTAGAGGAGGGCAAAACCGATACTCGCCGCCACAATGAGCACGATGCTCGCGGCGAGTGGGGTTGGGAAACGCTTCGGTTGACGCTCGGATTTCATCGCTGGTTCCTACTCGCTCAAGAATTCGGGGACGGGTTCGCCGGAGAGTTCATCGATGATCCCCTGGCTTCGCTCTTGCGCATTGAGCACTTCCATTTTACCTACGAAGAGCATCACTTGACCACCGCCAGGTAATGCCTCTTTGATCAGTTTCCCCGCCGCCCGGCCAGCCATGTAGTTACTCGTACCCAGGTAAAAGCGGCGACTGGACGCCGGCGCGTCGCTATCATGGCAAATCACGATCGTCGCTTTTGCCGCCTCATTGATCATGCCCACTTGGTTCTCCGGATCGATGGGGCTGATCGCAATGCCATCGAGCTTTTGCGCGACATTGGATTCCAAGTAACGTTTTTGCTCCTCGATCGTGCCTTGGGACGGCATCTGGACATCGACCTCGCAGCCGAACTGGCCTGCCGCTCGATTGCATCCATCTTCGGCGAGTTTCCAAAACGGATCGGTGCTGTTGGTGATGTAGGCAATGCGTTTCCCTTGACCTTCTAGCTTAGCATTAGGCGACAAAAGAGGCCCCTCGCCGGCACGAATCGCTTGAATGTCATCCGCGAACTCCTGCACGTTCTCCGACGTGATTGAGCGATGCGGAATGTAGAGCAGTCCCGACTCGGGAACGTCGACTTGTTGGCCGAGTGCGAGTGTGGTCAACCATTCCACGCTGCGGTACCCGAACGCATAGGGTTGTTGGACAATGGTTCCGTACACACTACCTTCGCGAATCCCCGCCAAGGTCTCGGGATGTTCATCGAAACCGACGACTTTCACTTTGCCGATCGCGTCACTGCTGCGAAGCCCCGCCAAGATCATCGGCGTGTTTTGGCTCCACAGCCCGACGAGACAAGCCACTTCCGGATGCCTCAGCAGCGTTGTCTCGGCATTTTGTTTCGCTTGGTTGTTGTCTTGGTTGTCGGTCAAGATGCCGAGCACCGTGTAGTCACCTGCTTGGCGAGGAAACCCATCGCTCGTTGCTGGCGAGTTCGCCGTGGCATCCGTCGATGGCGTTTGCGTCGTGGATTGACGCGACGAACATCCGACGAGCAGCGCCGTTGTAAGGAGTGAAACTGCAACCGCAAATCGTAAATGCATCGGAATCGGTCTCGACAGAAAACGGGTGATAACCATCACATCACCCCTTAGCTTAGACGAAGATTGACGCCTGGGGGCCAATCACACCTCAAGAACAGCCGAGTCGCGGGTCGCCGGTTTGCGTTGGGTGGTCCACGGCGAGTTTGACGATTGGCGTCAATACAATTCGACCCCTGACCCAACAAGCGACGATCCTGTTCCTAGGAACCCCCGCGACCGTTCACTCATCCTCGCGATTTCCAAACCGAGTTTCACAAAGGATAGGCAACGGTGCATCACGATTCGAGTTCGGCCCGACCATCGAGCCCCCCGGTGCCACAACCGTCGCGACCAAGCGTTCTAGGGATTTGGCGTCTGGGTGAAGTGCTTCACACCAGCGATGTGGCCGAGTTGTGCTTGACCCAACCCGCTGATGCTGTGGGCAGCCCACGCTGGGACTACGTACTCAAGCGAAGTTTGCCGACCGCCAACGGTGTTGACGCGAGCGACGAGGCTCGTCAGCAAATCGATCGATTCGTGTCGGCCGCGAGTGCGGCGACGCATCCCAATCTCGTCGCGGTCCTCGACGCGTCGTCCGTCGGTTCCGTCGCCTACGCGGTGATGCCCCGGCTTGACGGCGAAAACATGTCCGAATTGTTAGTCGATGACGCTGCGGTTGCACTTCCGGTCGCACTGTGGTGGACGCGTCAAGCCGCACAGGGTCTCGCAGCTTTGCACGCGGCCGGCTGGGTCCATCAAGACATCAAACCCGAGAATATCATCGTCGCTCCGCGCGGACATGTGACCGTCGTCGACCTCGGCTTCGCCGCTCGGATCGGCGAAATTACCGACAAAACGTTCCGCGGCACCGCGGGCTACGCGGCTCCCGAGCAACTCGCGACGACCGAGCCAGCTCAAGCGGCCAGTGATATCTATTCGCTGGGTCGCGTGCTTTGGTCTTGGATGACGAGCGTCGTCGCAGCGAACGATGGTTTGCTTTCTCCGGTCGCTGAACTGGTCGAAAAAATGGTGAGCGACGAACCGAAATATCGCCCCACGGCCAACGGAGTCAGCCAACAATTGCTGCGTCTTGAAATCGAATCCCTCGGCCGCCACATCGGTCCGACCAAACGCCGCGCCGCGTAACACCGGCGAGGAGCGTGGACTGGGGCAACGTGTCCTGACTCGAAGTTCGTTAGGGCCACATGCGTGTGCTTAAGATCGTCTGACGACGCAGCCCTCCCTTGAAGGTCAGCTCGTTCGCCGACACGCTCAGCGGCGGATCAAAAACTGCGACCTTCGCTGGACGCATCCAACGAGCCACGCTCGCTAGTCGCAATTCCACTTGCTCAACAACGAAGCTGCTCGCGGCATCGCCCGTAAGATCTAACCACAATTGCAATTCATCCGCGTGGATCAGTAGCATGGCATGAGCCACGCCCGGCAGCTCTTCGACCATCGCTTCAATCTCGCGCGGATGCAACTTGTTGCCGCTCGCCAGCACCAAAATATCATCGCCGCGACCGATGATGCGGTATTGCCCCGTGGCTTCATCCCGCTCCGCTACATCGCCGGTATCGAGCCAGCCACAATCGTCCACGCGATCTCGTGTGGCGGCATCGTCCTGCCAATAGCCAATCATCACCCCCGGACCGCGAACAAAGAGTCGGCCTGCACGAAGCTCGACCTCGCAGCCATCGACCGCACGTCCGACCCAACCTGGCATCGCATTAGCGGGCGTCGCACTACACACCACGGGTGAAGTTTCCGTCAGTCCGTAGCCTTGAATCACCGTCACACCCAGCGCTTGGTAGCGACGAAATGCATCATGACTGAGCGGCGCTCCGCCGACGCCGAGCCATCGCAGCCTCGCGCGAGAGGATTCGTATTCAGGTTCGAGCAAACGCATCGCGAGCGACGGAACGACATTGGCAATCGTTGGCGGATGGTGACGGCCGAGCGTTTGCCAACCCCGATGGCCGAGCGATAGCACGAGCGTCGAACCACTGAGCAACCACGTCCCGAAGTCGCAGGTCCGAGCGTAGGCGTGCGAGAGCGGTAGCGTGGTCAAGCGGATATCCTCGACCGATTGCGGTACGGCCGCGAGTTTCGCCGCCGCATTGCTCATCAAATTTCGATGCGACAACACCACACCCTTGGGGTGTGCGAGAGTTCCCGTCGTCCACAGGACCAAGGCAGGTCGATCCGCAGCCTCGCCCTGGTGCCACCTGGCCACGCTCGGTGGGGCGGCGGGACTGACTTCGAGCCCGTAACCGTGATCTTCCGCCAGTACCGAATTCACCCACTCGCGATCGATCCAAAGTCCCGGGACACGGGAGCATACGAACTCGACGTGGGTCGGCTCACGACGCTCATCAATCGGCACTTCGACTGCGCCCACGGCCATGCACGCCAATGACACGATCACGTCCGTCGGCCGATTGCGATGAAGGTACAAAACTCGCCGCTGGGCGAATTCGCTTTTTCCTAACGCCGTTTCTAAAGCCGCTTCCAATCGGGCCACACCACGAGCAAGCTGCATCCACGTGAAGCTCAGCTCGTTTCCTGCTGGACCGTCCGCCGCCCCGACAAGAGCGGGGCTCGTTGGCCGATCTCGAACCGAACGCAAAAAAGCTTGATAGAGCGATTGTTCCATATCGAGGCGATGCGATCGTTCGTTATCGGGTGCGAGCTGACGCACCCGAACCGTGTCACTTATTTGTGAACGTCGTGACACGCCTTGCAATTCGCAGCCTTGGTCAGTTGCTCGCCCGCATCAGCTTTTCCATCAACGGCGGCTTTGCCAGCTTTCTCGAGTGCCGTGGTGAGCGTTTTCCAGTTCTCAGCTTCGCCCTTCTTGGGTTCGTTCTTTCCGAGTGCGACGAGCATTTCATAAAGCTCCTTCTTCTCTTCGTCCGAAGCGTCGCCGCCGGCGACCTTCTTGAGTAGCGGACCCTTCATCGCCTTTTTCATCACATCCTTGATCGTGAACTTAGGCTTCGCCACATCCTCTTCACCGGAAGCAGGCATCGTGGCAAATCCAATCATGAGTGACAAACCCGTCAACACGGCAATCAATTTTCTCGACATCAACAACACTCATATCAAAAGTTTGAAATTGAAAAGAAGACTCAAAAATAACTTCCACCCCGTCCCGCTCTCCCCAAGCTCTCTTGGGGAGTGAGTTAGTTGACTTCGACTCTGTCCCCTCTCCCTACGCTCTCGTGGGGTGAGGGTGAGGGTGAGGGGCACTGCGATAAAGTTGGGGAAGCTGTTTTTGAGCTGTCTTGAACAGGAATTGCCTCCAGAGGCACAGACGAAGGATAGAGGATTCGCGACCACGCTGCCACAACTTGGCAACGACGGGCGGCAGCTATTTTCCTGATTTGGGGTCTAGGTTCCTGTTCAATTCATCGTCAGAAACCGTCGACTCAATACCGCCGCCGGGTACTTCGGCGTTGGCCAGCCACACGATGCCGTTGAGGACCACTTTGCGGAAGTTCGGATTACCCCAATTGTTGTGAAAGTGGCCGCCCGTGAACCCGAAACCGCGTCCGCCATCACCGCGTTGGACGGTCCACATCATCGCTTCGGCTCGTCCCCGCGCCGCTTCAATATGCGGATACGGGCCCTGAGGGTAAACGTACGGTCCGTCGCGCACGTCATCCGGCGGCGATGCGACGAGAATGGGGACGAACTTCGATCCGGCAAAGTCGGCGGACTCGTTGCCGACCGCATCATCAACGAATCGCATGTTGAAGTACCACTCGTCGCTGATTTGGAACGGCTTCACGCCACGCGTGATCGGATGCTCGGGGAACGAGGTGAATTGAGGCTCCCAGATCGGATTGCACGAAAACATGTTTTCGTAATAGCCACCGATCCAGCGTTTGAATTCGTCGCCCGCTTGATCCGTGAGAATTTCGACGCCGAAGTGCATGAATCCGAGCCCCACTCCCTTGGCTGCCCAGCCATCGATGAGTTTCAACCGTCGTCCTTGTTCTTGGACCACTTCGTGTCTTCCGCCACCGTCCATAAAAAAGACGACGGCATCGGCGCCGTCGAATACGGACTCGTCCTCGGGCCAACCATTGAGCACAAACACGGACTCGATGCCTTCGACGTTTTTGAGGCACTTATCGAGTAACTGCACCCCAGCATTGAATTCATGCATCCCGGGTGGATGCGAGGGCTTGCCGGCGACCAGGACCACTTTCTTGGCTTGGGCGAGAACGACGTTTGGCACGAGGAGCGACGCAACCACGAACCAACCAGCAACTAAACTTCTCAAGAGAACACCTCGCGAGGAAAGTGAGATTTGCAGCGGGGGAAGATCGTCGCTACCGCGACAATCTCATGACGTGCCCATTCTAAACGAAGTTGCCTCAGTCTCAATGAGCGTGATCATGACCCGCGTGATCGTGGTCGTGCTCGATCTCCGCACGATACGGTGTGCCATCGATCGTCACCACGAGTTTCGGAGCGGCCGCTTCGTCATCCAGGTGACTGACGAGTTCAGCACTGGCGATAACAAATCGCGACGACGCACCGTCGCGGTCGCCCGCGTCAGGGCTGGCGGGCAGCTTGAATTGCTCGGGTTTACCGTCAAGCACCAAGTTGATGGAGACTTCAGCCGCATCGATCGCGACTGACTTTGTCGCCGACGAGTCGAGCAGATAGATCGTCACCGTGACGTTATCATGCACAATTTCGGCATGGAATTCTTCGTTGCCAAGTTCGATGAGTACGCCATGATGCGGGCCTTCGCTCGGATGCGCCATATCCTCCTCCATCCCCGGGGGTGGGCCATCGATTTTGATCGACTCCGTTGACGTGGGGGATGTTGTTGACGCGGCGGGCGTCGATGACGAGTTCGAACCGCATCCCGTCGCCCAGGGAACCAAGCAAGCGATGATTAGCGTGGGGATTTTAAAACGCATCGTCTATTCCAACCGGAGTAAAAGGATCAGTCGTCAAGTAAAACATCATTCGCGGCTGAGCTGACGACGCGCCGAGCCGACTTCAATCCGAACAACCAAAACAGTGCCGGGTGAACGAAAAAGTCCAGCAGCGTCGAGCTGATGAGGCCGCCGAGAATCACCGTCGCTACCGGGTACAGAATCTCTTTGCCGGCTTCGCCTGCGGACAAGACCAGCGGCACAAGCCCGATCCCAGAAGTGAGCGCCGTCATTAGCACCGGTGCCAGTCGTTCTCGCCCCGCACGGATGATCATCGCCGGCGTGAATTGTTCGCCCTCGTGCTCGACCAAGTGCAAGTAATGCTGCAACAAAAGAATGCCGTTTCGTGAGGCGATGCCGGCGAGCGAGATGAACCCGACCATCGCGGCGATGGTCAGTGTTTGGCCCGTCAGCACGAGCGCGGCGACCGAGCCGATGAATGCCATCGGCAGCGCCGCCATGACCTGCAGCGATAAATTGACGCTGCGAAACAACGTGAACAAGACCAAAAAGACTGCGACCATCGAGACGACGAAGAGTACCAGAATCAATTGACTTGCCGTTTGTTGACTTTGAAACTGGCCCCCAAACTCGACAAAGTACCCCGATGGCAATGTTGCCACGACGGGCGCGATCGCCAGCTTGATATCTTCCACGACATCGACCACGCCGCGTTCAGCCACATTGCACTGGATCACGATCCGGCGACGCACGTTCTCGCGGTTAACGACGTTCGGGCCGCCTGAGTCGTAAATCTGAGCAAGACTGGAAAGAGGAACGATGCCACCCTCGGGGAGCTGTATCGACAATCGCTTGAGTTGCTCAATATCCTCGCGATACTCGTCCTTCATCCGCACCAACAAGTCGAACGTTCGCATTCCCTCAAGAACTTCCGAAACGACGGTGCCGTTCATTGCCGTTTGAATCGTATCGTTCACGGTCGCCGCGGTGAGCCCGTATTGCAACAATCGGTCGCGATCGAGTTCGATCCGCAATTGCGGGATCGTCACTTGAGGTTCGACGAGCACGTCGGTCACCCCGGGCACACGCAGCATCTCGGCCTTGACCTGCTCAGCTCGCTGGCGAAGCAAATCCAAATCGTCGCCATAAATTTTGATACCGACTTGCGCCTTCACACCTGAAAGCATGTGCGAGATCAAGTGCGCGATGGGCTGTTCGACGGCGGTGACGATACCCGTAATCTGGTCCATCGATTCGCGAATTTCCGCGAGTTGTTGTTCGCGTGTGCGAGGCGAATTCGGATCGAGTTCAATGATGATTTCGGACATGTTCACGCCCTCGGCGTGCTCGTCGAGTTCCGCGCGTCCCGTCCGACGTGCGAAACGCTTAACGTCATCGATCTCCTTCAGCGACGCTTCAACACTGCGAGCGATTTCGTTGGATGCCGATAGCGAGGTACCCGGCGGCAATACCACATTGAGCTGGATCGTGCCCTCGTTGAAGGGTGGCAGAAAGTCTTTGTCCAACCGGGTCACCAAGAGCCCCGCGAGTGCGACCAAGAGCAATGTCAAAGCGAGGTTGAAACGTGGAAATCGCAAACTGAATCGAATCACTTTGTCCGCCATCCACTTCAGCCCTTGCAGCACAAATCCATCGCGTTCCAGATGGTGGCTTCGGTTGGAACCCAATAGCCAAAACGAGAGCACTGGTGTGACAGTGAGTGAAACGATGAGCGACGACAAGATGGATACGATGTAAGCGACGCCCAGTGGTGCGAACAACTTGCCTTCCATCCCGCCGAGCGCAAATAACGGGATGAAAACCAGGATAACGATCAGGGTTCCGAACACGATCGAGCGGCGGACTTCGCAACTCGCCCGATAGACGACGACGAGCGGATGCAGCGGGTTTCCCGCAGCTCGATTTTCTTTCAACCGCCGATAAATGTTCTCCACGTCCACGATCGCATCGTCGACAAGCTCGCCCATCGCTACCGCAATTCCGCCGAGCGTCATCGTGTTGATCGACAATCCGAACACGGCAAAGACGATGGATGTCATCACGAGTGACAAGGGGATCGCGGTGAGCGTGATGAACGTCGTGCGCAGATTCATCAGGAACAAAAACAGAATGACGACCACCAAGATCCCGCCATCACGGAGCGCTTCGACGACGTTTTCAATCGCGCGCTCGATAAACGCTTTTTGTGAGTAGACGACGGAGAGTTGGACTCCCGCAGGCAACGTCGGCTGGAGGTCTTTGATCGCAGCCATCACCGCATCCGTGACGCCACGCGTGTCGGCGCCGGGTTGCTTGTTGATCGTCAACACCACCGCAGGCCCACCCCGCCACTGGGAAAGCAGCGATTGACGTTGGGATACCGAGGACGAATCTTCAAGCGGTGAACTCAGGTCATAAATCCTTTCAAACGCGGAACTATCACCGCGTTTGACTTGTGCGCCCTCAGCCACCTCAGCCACTTGCGAAAGCAGCACCGGGCGACCATCGCGAATTTTCACCGGCACCTTCTTCAAGTCGTCGATGCTCTGGATTCGCCCCAAAGAGCGGACGAGCAATTCTTTCGGACCTTGGCGGTCAAGATACCCGCCGGTGCCATTCTCGTTGCTGCCCGCGACGGCCGATTCGATCTCGGCGAGCGTGACACCAAACCTCAGCATTGCGTCCGGATCCACGAGCACTTGAAATTGCTTCCGCTCGCCGCCCATCGTGAACACTTGCGAGACGCCGGGAATAGTCAGCAATCGTTGGCGAACGACCCAGTCCGCCGCGGTGCGAAGTTGCATCGGTCCGACGCTGGGGTCATCACTCCACATCCCCAACATCAAGATTTGGCCCATGATCGACGAAATCGGAGCCAACTGGGGCGTGATCCCGGTCGGCAATCGATCCTGAACCAACTGCATCCGCTCGGCTACGATTTGGCGGTCCGTGTAAACATCCGTGCCATACGCGAACTCGACGTAGATGACCGAAATCCCAACCCCCGAGGAACTGCGAACGGCCTCGACTCCGCTGGCGCCATTCATCGTCGTTTCGATCGGGAACGTGATCAATGATTCGACTTCCTCGGGCGCCATGCCCGGCGCCTCAGTCATGATCACCACGCGAGGCCGATTTAAATCCGGAAATACATCAATCGGCATCCTCATCGCCTGCCACGTGCCAATGCCCACCAAGAACACGGCGATCGCCATGACGAGCAAACGCTGTTGCAAAGCGAATCGGATCACGGAGTTGAGCATTTTGAATTGAAGATTCGAGATTGAAGATTAGAGATTGGGGAATGAAGGAATGAAGGAACGAAGGAATGTGGGAATGTGGGAATGGAGGAGGGTTGCTGGAGGAGCTTACGGTGCGCGTTTGATGATCCAGCGTTCTGGGCGGGTAATGAGGTGGACGAGCTGGGCGATGACTTGTTCGTAGTCTGCGAACAGCTTTTCAATCGGGTCAGAAGTGATGTAATTGCGGTCACATGCGAACTCGAGCCACACCTGTGTTTCAACGGCCTCCGCTTCAGAGATATTCAGCGTGCTGACAAAGTGTTTTTCATACCGACGTTTGCGTCATGCCTTCACCCCCTCCTCTAATGACTATGCCCCGCGTGTGGGTCCACCGCGCCTCCGGACTTATTCTTGAGTGCCATTTGCATTTGATGCGCGGATCGACGAGCGACAACGTCGCCGGGGTAAATGGATCCGTCGTTTGCGATCACCACGGACGTCGCGTCACGGTGCCGCACGTGGACGGGAACGCGCGCAAAGCTCTTGCCGTTTTGGACAAAGACAAACCAATCGGCACCTTCCTTCACGACGGCGTCGACGGGTAGCACGATTTGATCCTCCCAAAGCTCGACTGGCACTCTCAGTTCAAGGCGTTGCCCGAGTCGATACTTCCACGCGATGAACCGCTGGTGATCGCTATTCGTCCGGTCACGAACCACTTCGTTGGGCAGCTCGACGTAAAAGGACAAGGTTCGCGAGTCGGCGTCGATCGAGTTGGAGACGAATGCCAATGTTAAATCACGGATGGTTTCTTGGCCCGACGAACCGGAGAGGACTGCATCAATTGCCCATCCTTGATGCGCGACTTCCGTAATCGAAGCAATGTCGTTCTCGAACGCTTTACCTTCGATAAATAACTGCGAGTAATCCGACAGCGTGCAAAGTTGATCGCCAGCCATAATCGCTTGCCCCTTATGAATCATCAAATTGTCAATCACCAACGCTTTTTTGTTGGGATCCAGATGCTGCTCGTCAGCCGTTCCGGCACTGACGTAGGAGATGGTTTTGACCGTCAACCGACTCAGTCGCAACTCTTCATCTTCATCGTGGCGATCGACGTCGGGTGCGACGATTTTCAGATCGCCCATCAACTTGCCATCACGGCTGATGGCTTCGATTTGGCGATCCGACAAACCGTGCAATCGCAACGCTTCACGCTGGGACTTTGCGAACGCCTCGAGTTTCTCCTTGGCATAACGTCGTTCGAGAAGTTGCTTCCCGGAGATCGCACCGGATTGTGTCGCGCTTTCGAGGCGTGTGATCTCGCGATTCTCGACTTCGAGTTCACTCACTGTTTTCAAATAGGCTGTTTGCGTTTCGACCAGGTCTTCGTAAGTCAATCGAATCTCAAACAGCAAATCACCGGGCATCACGGCTTCCCCCGTCACCGCATGGACGTGCGTGACCACGCCGTTGAGCGGTGATGACACGACGATCGATGAGCGGCCTGGTTTAGCGACGACGACCGCGGGTACCGTGATCGATCGGCGGTACGTCGATAACTCGATCGGACGCAAGAACTCAGGCGAGAGTCCCAGATTCTTGCGTGCTTGCGTCGTCAGTTCGAGCGACGTGGTTTCGATCGACGTTGCTGGACCCGCGTGCGCGTGCCCCGCATGCGCGTGATCATCTAGCGCCGCAGTGCGCCGCGCATTCATCGCTGCGTCCACCCCGGCACTGAGCCTTGGCCACCAAAGCTGGTAACCGACCCCTGCCATCACGACGATTGCGCACGCAACGACCGTACGAATAATGGGCCAAGGCAAATTGGATGAAGTCTTTTGCATCGAGAGACCTTGCATGATCAAGCGAAGTGGACGTGGTACCGCCGTTGACTGGCGAGAGTTCAGCAGCGAACTCGAAGAATGTTTGAGTGAACGCCTCGGTTCAGCTCAAAGCTGCCAAGATTGCAAGCGAGCGCAGCGGAGCGCACTGGCGAACACGAGCGGATGGGAATCACGCATCTGAGAATGCGCCGCCGTGTTGGGTCTCGCCACGGTGATCGGCACGAGCGGGGACGCCATCACCGCTGGGGTAACTCCAGCCAAGCATGACTTGGAACTTGCCACCACGAAACTGCAGCGAGCTTGATCGCAAGCGTGTGAGTGACCGTCGTTGTCGCAATCGTTCGCCAAAGCCGGATTCAACATTGGCTCCG
>JBBSJZ010000107.1:0-13631 GCA_038256795.1 Pirellulales bacterium
GCGTCGCCACAATGCCATGGCAACTCCGGAAAGCAACGACTCATTAGCTTCGCGGATCTTGTCCAGATCATTGTCAACCCAAACGTGTCCCGAGATGGCAATCGGTTTCGGAACCTGGACGGTGCTAGCGAAGGCGGCCGCAGAACGGTTGGGGCGTGAATCGACTTCGCCGCTATCATCGGCCGGCAAGTTCAATCCGTATGCCGCTTTGGGGTTCCCAAAGTCATTGAGAAAAACGTCGTGCGCTTCGGCGATCTCGTAGTGCGGTGCTTCAAAGGTCGCTTCAAGGATCGAATCCTCGAACTCTTGTCCCGATGCGATCACGTCAAGCGAGCGGTTGAACGCGGCGAGATCCGATGGCATCCTCAAGATTTGGTCGACGTCGAGCGTGAACTCGAGGCGATCGCCGGCGCGAAAGTTGGTCAAACGCAGTACCAGCTCGGTGCTGCCGTCGACGACTTCGGCTTTGACATCCGCTTGCCGGCCATCGGTCGTCGTCATTTGGGCGACTTTGAACCCATGGGAAAGATCCTTGCCGCGTCCTCCGGCTTCCGTATCAAAGATCAAGTCTCCGATACCGAGTCCATCACCGTCCTTGTCCGTATTGATGCGAACGGTTTTGAGCTCAGTGTCCGGAGCACCGCCCGTGAAGGATAGGATGAAGCGATCGGGGCTCGAGTCGCCACCGGTGTCTTGATCGGTGCCGAGATAGTCCGTTTCAAGATAGACGAGTCCCACGTGAATGGGATCGGCGGCCATCATTTGTCGTGACTCTAAACGCTCGGGCGCATGCGCACGCCGCTTCAAAGCGTCCGTGCCACCACGTCGCTTAGCGTCAATTGATCGTTTTGTTCTCCACATCACGAGCGGGCACCTCCCTGTGCCATGTCGAATACCGGTCCAACTATTTCTTATCGAGCGAGTTGGACTCAGTCTCCGCGATTCGGTCATCGGCCAAGTCGGCGCTGAGCTCCCAGCGACGGATCGTCCCGTCATAACCGCCTGAGTAAAGAACACCGCCGCTTGCGGTCAAAGACGAGATCGAACCATCATGCCCGGTGAGCGACTGCACCACCTTGCCCTGATCAATATCAATGATCCGAATCATGTCGTCGCTGCCCGCGACAGCGACCTGAGTGCTATCGATGATCGCAATGCTGAAGCATCGGCCACTTGGTAACTCCACCCGGTGCTTTACCTGGAGCCCCACGGTGTCAAAGATGACCACATTACCATCCTCTCCCGCCGTGATGACATTGTTCGAATCGGGACCGAAGGCGATGTCACGAATGCGTCCGTCGTGCAATTTCTCTTCCCTGATCAATCGTCCATCACTCATGTCGTACAAGTGCAACTCCCCGCTGCGCCCGCCGGCCGCGAGCATTAGGCCATCGTCACGGAATGCGAGTGCTCGTAAATCGTTACATCCGCACGTGAGATTGGGCAGTGGATTTTGCTCTCGGCCGACGATGAAAATATCACTGGCAAAGCCGACTGCGGCGAACACATTCTCCGTCGGCTCGGGCGCGAAGCGAACGCAAGCCATCGCGGGCGTTCCTTGCAATATCTGCGCCGCCTCGAAGGGTTCACCCCGCCGCCAAACGACGAGTTGTCCGTCGTTACCGGCGGACACCAATCGATCGCCTGAGGTATCGAAAGCGAGTGTTCGGATCAAGTCGCGATGAACGCGTAGTAGTTCACGAACGCGCATCGTTTCCATCTCGAAGATCCGAATGACGTGATCATCGCCGGCGACCGCGAGCAACTCGCCGCGCGGATCCGACGCGACCGCCGTCACGACGACCCGGTCAATCTTTTCCGTGACCGGTTCCAAACGCACCACGCGACGGGTTTGCAAAACGCGACCGCTATTGGGCCGTGGAACCGGCGCTTGACCGAGACTGGTCGATACGAACATCGCGATTAACCATGACGTCATCGCCGGCGTGCGTAGCATTCGGCGATCGCTGTGAAACTGCATCTCATCGTCCCCTAAAAACGTGCCTTCATCCGTAGAGATCGGCTCTCCACGTAATCGGCATGACCCGAACAATTGGAATCGTCACATTCGTTAGCACGATGAATGGACTTGCAGTCACGGCTGCGGATCGACTAACGGTGATGACGTGGCGGATTGAAGAATCATCCTCCCCCATTCCTTCGCGACGAGTGATCTCACCATGCCCTACGGCGTTTATCTTTCGGCTGCTGGCGCCAATGCCCAGGATCATCGGATGAAGACGCTGTCCAATAACCTCGCGAACGTCGATACCCCAGGCTTCAAACCCCAGCAAACGATTCTGCAATCGCGGTTCGCGGAATTAATCGAACAAGGCGAAGTGCCCTCGGGTCTCGCCGGCGCCGATGATATCGGGGGCGGCGTGACCATTCAAAAAGCACTGACCGAATTTAGCAAAGGTTCGATGCGCGTTACCGGTCGTGAAACCGACTTTGCAATTCACGATGATGATAGTTTCTTTGTCGTGCAACGCGGCAGCGAACAATTCTTAACGCGCGCCGGCGACTTTCTCTTTGACGCTCGCGGCAACTTGGTGACCCAAGCCGGTGAAGAAGTGCTCGCGAGCGATGGAAAGCCGCTCCGCATCGAACCCGGACGCCCGTTCGAAGTCGAGACCGGCGGACGTATCCGCCAAAATGGTACCCAGTCGGAGTTGATGCTCGCAAAACCGAAAAGCTTTGGGGATCTCTCACAAGCTGGGACCAACATGTTCAAACCGCTCGCCGAGTTTGACCTTGTCCCGCCCGTAGATCGAAAGGTAATTGGTGGATCACTCGAACAATCCGCCGTCAGCCCCACCATGGCGATGATGGAATTGATCGAAACGTCGCGAGCCTACGAAGCCAACGTTCGCTTGATCCAGCACCAAGACAGCGTGATGGGTTCGCTGATCAGCCGCATGCTCGGCCAGTAAGGCGGAACTCGTCAAGTCTCACGCCTAACCTACCCGTAACCACCAACCGCCAATTTCGCAGGTCGCTTCACCATGAGTGTGCAAACGCTATACACCGCCGCTTCCGGCATGGAGGCGATGCAAACGAAGTTGGACGTGATCGCTAATAATCTGGCGAACATCAACACGACGGGGTTCAAAAAGGATCGTGCTAATTTCGAAGACTTGCTCTATCGAACTCAGGTGTACCCCGGTGTTCGTGATGCCCAACAGACTCCCACGGCCGTGGGCACCCAAGTCGGCCTCGGCGTGCGCGTGACCAGTACGCAAACGGACCAGCGCCAGGGAACACTCCAGCAAACCGGGCGTGAACTCGACACGGCCATCGAAGGTCGCGGCTATATCCGCGTGCTCGACCCCTCGAGCCAAACGCCAATGTACACGCGAGCCGGCAATCTTGACATCAACGCCAACGGCCAACTCGTCATCGGCAGTGCTCAAACGGGCCGCTTGATCGACCCGCCGATCCAAATTCCACAAGACGCCACCGCCATCGTGATCAACGCCAATGGCGAAATCATGGTTCGCCAGCCCGGTTCGCAAACGCTCAATACGCAAGGTCAAATCCAACTCGCCCAATTCATCAATCCCGACGGATTGCTCAAAACCGGCGAAAACATGTACTTGCAAACCGACGCTTCCGGTCCTGAACAATTGAGTAACCCCGGAGCCAACGGAGCCGGGATGATGCGCCAAGGAAATCTCGAGGCGTCCAACGTCGAGCCCGTTCAAGAGTTGATCGACTTGATCACCACCCAGCGAGCGTTTGAGCTCAATAGCCAAGCGGTCCAAGCCGGAGACCAAATCATGCAAACGATCTCCAACCTCAAACGTTTCTAGTCGGCCGCGTTCGATTTCAAGTGAGTCATGTCTCGGATCCTCATTCTCTTCGCCGTGCTAACGGTCTTCGGCGAAATTGCCGACGCTCAAACCGCTGCGCTGGTACCGATCCGGCATCCTGCGGTCGCGGGCGGTTATCGCTTGGACGACACGTCGCGCAAGCTATCTCCACGTGCCGTTCAAAGCGTCGGCCCAGCAACGACGTGGGCATTTAAAACTCGCGAATCGGCGGTGCTTTCCTCTCCGATCGTTCGACTCGAAGACATCATTGAGCCGCTCGATCGACAACTCGCAGCATGGTCACGACTGAAACGCGTCTCCGTCGCATTGCTTCCATCGGACGGCACCACGATGAGGATCCAGCGCGAGCGGCTGGCGAAAACGATCACCACGCTTGAAGCCACCCCACGCGATATTGATTGGTACGGTCCCGAAGAAATTTCCGTGCGATATGACGCGGTGCTGGCGCGGTCGATCGCCGTCGCCAGCTACAAGCAATCGTTCGCCGAGGAAACTCCGGTGGCGGTCGAACCTACCGCTTACGTCGTTGACGCCGCTGCGACCACGCCCATCGCTCCACCCATCCTGGACCGCGCCACGCGCGAGAGAGTTCGTAATTGGATTGAGCTTGCGATCCAGCGAGAGCTCCGTGACACCGAGGCAAGTTTTGAAATCCGACTTGAAAACGACGACGAGAGCTTTGCCAAGCTCGCCGCAGCGAACAGTCTCGCGAGCATTGAAATTATCGGCGAACCTCAAGCGGGAAGCGTCAATTTGCGAGCGATTGGTCGTCATCACGAAGGGGCTATCGAAGCGATTGTCCCGCTGACGCTTACCCCACATCGGCAAGTGGTCGTTGCTAACCTGAATCTGCAACGAGGTGAACGGATCAACGCCAGCGACGTGCGGATGGCTCCGCTAACCGCAAAGCTGTGGAAGGATTCTTACGCAACTTCCATCGATATGGTGATTGGTAAGGAAGTTCGTGGTATTGTGCGTGAAGGTGCGGCCGTTTCCCTGGGCGACATCGGACAACCGATTCTCGTACGTCGCGGCGACTTGATAGAAATTCGGGTCGTGGGTGGCTCCGTCGTCATCACGACCAACGCCAAGTCAGTGGGCGAAGGCGCCGCAGGTGACCTCGTTGAGATCGAAACGATCCAGCCGCGGAAGCGACTGATTGCGAAAGTTGTCAGCCCCGGACTGGTCGAAATTTTGACTCGTGCTCCGCAGGTGAAAGAATGATGGGTCCCCAGATGCGACACGCGATCGCGATGCTTTTTCTGGCACCGTTCGTCCTCCTTCCCAGTAGCGGACAAGCTCAAGAATCATCGCTGTTCCATCAACCTGTGCCACCGCAGGGGGCAGCGCAGCAAGCCCCGTCGTTTCCAGCGGCACCACCGTCGTACTCCAGCTCGCCCGCTTCCTATTCCGGGAATTTCGACGCGGCACAGTCGCTGGCCGCCGCAAGTTGGACGTATCAACCCGCTCCTCCGATGCGCGTGTTCACCAAGAATGACATCATCACGATTCGTGTTGACGAAATCGGACGGATGCTTGCTCAAGGTGATGCCCAGAAACGACGCACCGGTCAGTACCGCGCGATCCTCACGGATTGGTTGAAGCTATCCGATGGAAAAATCGGTCCCGCCCTTCAGGCCGACGGAGATCCCGCGGTTGGCTACTCGAGCAATGATGGGTTTCGGAACCAATCGACGTTGGAGTCCAGGGAGACGCTCACCTTCAACATCGCTGCGACGATCGTTGACATTCGTTCTAACGGAAACTTGGTCCTCGAAGCACGCAAGACGATTCATGCCAACGATAACACTTGGGAAACGTCACTCGCGGGAACGTGTCGCGCTATCGACGTCGGTCCCGACAACGTGGTACTGAGTAAGGATCTGCTCAACCTCGAAATCTTCAAAGAGGATCAAGGGCAACTTCGCGACGGCTACAAACGCGGCTGGTTCACGCGTTGGTTTGATCGTCTTCAACCCTTTTGAGGAATGACTGTTTTGAATCGAGCACCCACGAGCATCGCATCGCTTGCGATCATGTCGATCGTTGCACTGGTTGTGTGCAGTTCGAACCACGCTTCCGCAGCCGGTATGCGACTCGGCGACATGTGTCGTTTGAAGGGCCAGGAGGTCAATACGCTGCAAGGTCTCGGACTCGTCGTTGGACTTCGCGGCACCGGTGATAGCGACGCCGCGCCGACGGCGCGAGCGCTGGCTCGGATGATGCAACTCATGGGCGGTTCGATGTCTCAGGATGCCACCGGGCAAATGAATTTGAAGGACGTGGCAACGGCAAAGAATGTTGCCATGGTGTTCGTGACCGCTCAAATTCCGGCCGTCGGCGGACAACAGGGCGATATTCTGAACGTGACCGTCAATGCGATCAGCGCCAAAAGTCTTGAAGGCGGCTACCTCATGCTGACGCCGATGCTCGGCCCACGCAGCGACAATCCGACCGTGTATGCGATCGCCCAAGGTCAAATCACCATTTCGCCCGATGGACCCGCAACAACGGCGACGATCCAGGGGGGCGCCAAGATGGAATCGACCGTGCGAGCTTCGTATGTCAAAGACGGTAGGATCACCCTCATTCTCGATCGCGACTTTGCCGATTTTGATACCACCAGCCGCATTGAAGAAGACATCAATAGTTTCTCGGCATTAACGCTCGGTGGGAACGAGGGAAGTCCCGGTGATCAAAACGGCAACAATCGAGCCCAAGCTCGAGCCATCGATCAACTCCATGTTGAGGTCGCGATTCCTGAACTTTATCTCGACAATCCGATTCGCTTCATCTCACTGTTGTTGAACATCCCGATCCAAGTGGCGAGTCAATCCAATCGCGTCGTGATCAATGAACGCGATGGCGTTGTGGTCATCGGCAAGGACGTCGAGATCGCACCGGTCTTGATCACCCATCGAAATCTCCGCATCGAAGCCGGCGGGCGAGGCGGGTTGGTTCCGATCGTCGACGGGGCGGACGAAAGCGGAAACGCGAAACTCAAGAGTCTCGCCGATGCACTCAATGCCCTGGACGTTCCCACCGAAGATTTCATCTCGATCATCAAGACGCTCAAACGCAAGGGTGATCTTTACGGCGAAGTCGTCTTTCAATAGCACCCTCCCTTTTTGGCCCACCATGAATCCGATTGCTGCATTGTCATCCGATTCGTCATTCGCGACGGATCGCTTGCGACGACCACCTCAGTTCATGGGGCCAGCGAATGCGAAATCGTCGCTGGCTGATTCCACGCCAACCAAGTCGTCGGGAGGTAGCGAGGAACTCCAAGAAGCGTTCCAGGACTTCGTCGGCCAAACCCTTTTCGGGTCCATGCTGGCATCAATGCGAAAAACGCTCGAAAAACCTGCCTACATGCACGGCGGCCGAGCGGAAGAAGTATTTCAACAACAGATGGACCAGCACTTGGTCGAAAATATAACGAGTGCGTCAGCCAGTTCGATTGCTGGTCCGATGTTCGACCTCTTTAATTTGCAACGGAGATCCTCGTGAGTCTTGAGTGGAACCTGCGGGTGAGTGCGTACCTGGATAAGTTAGAAACGGCAACTGAATCGATTGACTTGATCTTAGACGACATGAAATTGTCGACCACGAATGTTGAAGCTGCGGAATTGACGGCCTCGACCCAGCAACTCACGCTCGCGATTGAAACGCTTGCGGAGTTAATTCAGCAACGAGAGACGTTGCTGCGAGCGAATGACGCACCTGCGCATGGCATGACGCTGGTCGACAAATTGCTGAGCACGCACCAGATCGATGACGCGAGAATATCACGTCGCTGTCAAAGGATCGCGGGCACCGTTGAGACCACGCATCAACGGGCTCTGTCAATGTTCGTTTGCCAGTACCATTTGGCAACCCTGAGCAGCGATCTCGTGCGGATGCTTTCCGGAGAACGTACGCCACCCACCTACGCGAAACGGCAACCCGGTCACTCCGGCGGCCTCTTCAACGAAGCGGCATGACGAGAGGGCGGTGACATGCACCGCAGATACGAGACATCGCTAGCATCACCACCGTAATTCGAACCTAGATTCTCGCAGCCGCGATCGTGCGGCGACGATACTTTCTGGCCGCGACGCCCGCGATACCGAGCAAGGCGACGAGGGAACTCGGTTCCGGAACCGCCGTGACCCGAGCCGTCGGATTGATCGCGTTGAACGTGTCCGTGAACGGATCTTTGTCAAAATTCAAAACTTGCGAGACATCCACGCCCGCAGTATTGAAGATGGCTGACCCGGGTGAAAGACGATCGACAGCGAAAAGAGCATCCCCAAAACTCCCGTCTCGAAAAATTTGCTGCGGCCGGACGACACTCAGCGCAAAATCTTGACCACCGAGCTGACTGCCATACAGCCTTCGCGGGACCGGATCATTACTAGGACCGGCGACGCCAATAGCGTCTAGCACCAACCCGAAATCAGCGTTTACGTTAATGACTCCGTCGTCGTTATCGTCAATGTCAAATCCGACGGCTCGCGTAAAAGAACTCGTTAAAACGAAAGTCGCCGTAGGGTCGAGGACGTCGTCGAGCTCGATCGCCAATATTCCATTGTCATTGAATCGGCCCATGATCGACTGGGCCGAGTCGATCGTTCCAAAGCGACCCTGTTCTCCACCGATGGCCAAAAGGAATCCGGAGAAATCCATGTTTCGGATTCCACTCAGCTCGAAGATTTGGCGGTCCCTGGGAATTGGAGGTTCGCCAGCTTGAAACTTTTGAACGGGCGAGAACTCACTAATGAGAACCGCTTCAGCAGGAACCATTGAACCTATCGCGATTAAAAAGCCTAAGAACGCTGGGAATCTACAGTTCATAACTTGCTCAAAACGATGGAAGGGTAACGATTGGTAGACGAAAAAAAATAAGTTTGAAGCTTACAGGCCAGTGTCGTCGCTCATTGCATTCATGGCAAGTTGCTCCAGCAACATCTCGTCGATTTCTCGCTTGCGATTCTCGAGCATCGATTCGGAAGAGGCGATTGCCAAATCGTTCGCGGCGAGACTCGATAGCTTTTCCACCTCCATGGTTTCGACGTCGTCGGCAAAGAGCGGCGTGGATGCTCGATTCATTGAACTGATCACCATCAACGCGTCCAGCGCCGTCACACGCCCATCGCCCGTCAGATCCATGTTAGCGATCAATGCTGACCTTTCGGCACTCATTTCACCTTCCGCAGCTTGATTCTCGGCATTGATGAAATTGATGATCGTCAACGCGTCGGCGGCGGTTACGTCGCCATTGCCGTCGATGTCTCCATCCAACGTCGCAAACCCGGCCGCCGTGTTTCCTGAGAGACTGGATTCGAATGAACCGCTATCAATGCCACCACCTTGCGGTCGGGGAATACCGCGCTGGTCCACCGCGACACCCGCAGGTGTGGCGCTGGCGGGACGACCATTATTGAGTGCCGGGCTCGTGGGAAGCAGCGCGTGCGTCCGCGTCGTCAAGCTGCCGTTCGTGGCGAGTGGAGCCAAGCGGGCTGCGACATTTAGACGGTCATTACCACCGGCGCCGACGATTGTCGCACCGGTCGTACTGCCGATCACGTTGTAGTTCATGCTGCTGACCGTGCCGCGGATGTCGGGACCTGTTCCGGCGGTGTTGGAAGCAATGATGGAGGATCCGACCGTTACGGTTCCGGAGAGCACATCGATTCCGCCGCCAAGATTGGCGGAGTTGAATCCGACCGTCACGCTCGTGAGCGTCACGTTACCGCCTTCAGTACGAAGTCCACCGCCACCACGCGTGGCGACGTTGCCGCTGATGGTGCTATTTGTGAGCGATACATCACCGCTCGCAGAATCGTTGAAGATGCCGGCGCCATCGGGAGCACGATTACTGGAGATTGTGGTTGAGTCGATGGTCATTGTTCCAGTCGCATTCCAAAGCCCGCCGCCTTCGTTGGAGGCGACATTCAATGCGACGCTGGAGTTCCTGATGGAAGTATTCGCGGCGCCGGTGATGTGCAATCCGCCTCCGTTGCCGGGCGACGAGAACATTGCTCCACCGGGAATACCCGTCGTCACAACTCCGGCATTGTTTCGTTCAAGCGTGACACGATCCAAGGTCAAGCTATTTCTGGTCGCCGTCGCGCCGTCGGCTACGGATGTATCTTCGATACCGCCACCGGCGCGGCTTGCTGCATTGGACACGATGCTGGAGTTGGTGATCGTGATGACACCGCCGCTAGCATTGAGGATGCCGCCACCGCTACCGCTGGGCCCGCTGGCCAAGTTGGAGAGGATTGCAGTGTTCGTGATATTGACGGTGCCACCCTCGTTGTAGAGTCCTCCGCCGCCGTTATCTGCAGCTGCTCCGGCAGCCGTGTTGTTCTCGATCGTCGAGTTGGTGATGGTTAGTACGCCGGAGCCATTCCAAAGCCCACCACCTTCGCTAGCAGCCGTGTTTCCGCTAACGGTACCACCGGTAACATTCACCGTGCTCGCACCCGTCACATGCAAGCCACCGCCGTTGCCTGGGTTGGCTCGGAAACCCACGGCCTGGCCGACGGCATCGGCTCGCAGCAATTCAAGTGACTTCATGGGCAATACCGACCCATCGATACGAATGTTGTCCAGGAAACCTTTGTAGCTCGTGGTTACGAAACCGCTGGTGTTTGGTATTCCCAGTAGCAGCGGGAGCGATTCCGCATTGACGGAACCGGAATTAATCGAACCGGTAGAAACCAGTGTCAACTGATTGCTTGCAGTTCCGTGATAGAAGTTGACGTTGTCGGTTGTTTTCGTGCCGTCATAACTCACCGCGAAATACACGTATTCACCGACTTCAGCAAACGAATTATCGGGCGATTGAACAATTCTACCATCCACGATCAATCGTAACGCGCCACTGCCGCTTCGCTCGCCGCCTTGCAATTGGAAGCCATTGCTATCGTTGCCGTTGACGATGAGCGGATTTCGAGGGCCGAGCTTCGACGAACCCGCTGGCAGCATGAACCACCCGGACAAGGTGAACGCATTGAGTGTATCGATCGCATCGAAGTCCGCCGCGTGCCGTGCATGGCTCACGTTGAACAAACTGGCTGCGCCTCGGTTATCGAAGGCGAAATCACCCGCTTGTCCCGATACTCCGGGACTGGAATGCAAATCAGTCGGCGGTCGAGTACTGCCATTGCCAATCAAATTCAGCTCGGGCGTACCAGATGCACTTGCTGCTGAACCGGTCGCGAAAGCCGACGTACCGGTTTCATTGAAATTGTAGAATAACAGCGGTGCGACAATGTTGGCTGTCGCCGTGGCTAGATCCAAGCCTGCGCTATTATCAATGAGATTGACGTTGTTCAAATCGACGGTCACGTCACCGACGACTTCGATTCCTCCCCCGGCGCGCATGGCGACGTTTCCAGAGATCGATGAATCGGTAGCGGTAAGCTTACCTTTGGTGAGAACCCCACCACCACTACCGGCAACGCCATCAGCAAAATTGGCTGAGACGACTGATTCGGTGAGAAATAGGTCACCACCGTCGCTATAGATGCCGCCGCCACCTTGGTCGGCTGCATCGCCCGAAGCGACATTGCCGGTGACCGTACTTGTGCTGACCGTGAGCATACCAGCGGCGCTGTTCCATAATCCGCCGCCTTCGCCAGCGGCGCGATTGTTGAAAACAGTCGAGCGCCGGATCGTCACATTACCAGAATCACTAATATGGAGTCCCCCACCATTGATCCCTGCCGAGTTGCCTTCGAGAGTGAATGGGATCTCCGTAGCAAAGTCAAAGCCAAGATCGAGAATGATTTGGCCAAAGACTTCCAGACCACCACCGGCGCGACCGGCGACGTTGCCTTGAATGGTGCCGCCAGAATACGTTCCGCTACCGGTCGCGGCAACTAGGATGCCACCGCCATTACCCAAAGGCATTGCGGCTTGGTTGTTAATCAGGTTTGTTCGTTGAATGTCGTTCGCTGCTCCCGTGAAGATCGCGCCGCCGCCGAGTCCTGGGCTATTGCCGCCGGCGGAATTCGCGGTGAATGTGCTATCCGCAAGGAACAGCGTGCCGCCCTCGATTGCGATGCCACCGCCGTTGATGGCAGCGTTATTGTTCGTGAAGGTCGTTCGATCGACGGAAACATCCGCGCCTTCGCCGTCACCAAATATCGCGCCACCAAACATTGCGGAATTATTTTCGAATAACGAGTCGCTGACGCTCAGCAGGCCACCATTGTTACCCCAGAATCCGCCTCCCTCGCTGAGTGCGGTATTACCTCTCACAACGGCGTCGTTGACGATCGTGAAGGGGCCGAAGAACCCGCCTCCGGATTGGTGCAGTGCTCCGCCATTGACGCCAGCCGAGTTATTGATGAAGTCGGTTCCGACAGCCGTGAAGAAGCCGCCGGAGTTCTCGACACCGCCGCCGGCACGGGCGGTTCGGTTGTTTCGAATTTCGCCACCCGTGGTGGAGAAGTCTGTCGGCGAGAAATCGCTGGATACGATCAGGACCCCGCCGCCGTCGGCGGACCCGGCCAAGGCGGTATTGCCGATGATGTCGGTATCGGTGAGCACGGCCGAGCTGGCTGAGTACACTCCGCCACCGCCATTACCCGCAGACGTCGCGCCCGATGTATTTGCTTGAATCGTCGTATTGGTGACCGTCAGAACCGGGAATAGCGACGCGTCGCTAGGCCCGTTGTAAATCCCTCCGCCGTTCCCCAATGCCGTGTTATTGGCGACGTTCGCATCGAGCAGCGTGACCCGTCCGCCATCACCGTAGACTCCGCCGCCCTCAATGGCCGTGTTGCCCGAGATCGTGGTTCCATCAACGATGAGTTGTCCAGTGCCGCTATTCCATAAACCACCCCCTTCGCTAGCCGCGATGTTGCCATTGACCGAGCCGTCGTTGATGAACACGACACCGTCGCCGCTGATGTGCAAGCCGCCTCCATTGCCGGGATTGGCCGAGATCGCCGTGCTCAGTCCGGTTGCTGAGAAACGCCGTGATTCGAGTTCACCGAGGGTGATAACGGCACCATCAATACGGATGTCGTCGAGCAATCCATTGAACGGGTTAAGCGTCAGCCCACTGGTGCGTGTGACGCCGATCGAAAGTGGGATATTTTCGTCGCGAACCACTCCAGCGTTGAGCGTGAGCGTATCCACCAAAGTCACGCCGCCATTGAGCGTTCCCTTGTAAAACTTGACGTTGTCGGAAGTCTTGGTGCCGTCATAGCTGACCGCGAAATAAACGTACTCACCGATTTCTTGATAGGCTGGCGATGACTCGACACCGGCACCAGCGTTGACGCGTAGCTCGAGAGTTCCCGCATTCGCCCTGGGTCCACCGCGAAGCCGATATCCACCCGGCGTATCGAGAACTGAGATGGTTCCATTCTCGATTAAAGCATCCTGCCGGCCAATACTTTCGGTCGCCGTACTGGGCACCTTGAACCAACCTGACAATGTGAAGGCGGACAACGCGTCGATGGGTTGAAAGTCAGTCGCGTGCTGTGCGTGACTCGCGTTGTTGGTCCCGGTGCTCGATGTATTGTCGAAAGCGAAATCGGCTGCGACGCCCGACACACCCGTCCCCGGACCGCTCCGCAGGTTCGCGGGGTTGCCGCTGTTGTTGGTAAAGTTCAACAATGGGTTGCCGCTTGGATCAGCGGCTGACCCACTCGCGATGGCAGAATTGCCTGAGCCGTTGAAGCCATAAACCAGCAACGGGGTTGTCGCAGTCACGGCTGTTGTACTGACACCTGCATTATTTGCATTCAGCGAAACTCGGTTGAGCGTCGTCGTTGATCCTGCGGTCGATTCAAC
>JBBSJZ010000108.1:0-13626 GCA_038256795.1 Pirellulales bacterium
CGGGCGTGTTGACGAGGCCGATGTCGACGAGAGTTTGATTCTCGCTAAACCCACGGATGCCGACATGCACGAGGGTGGTAAACGCATGGACAAAGACGGTTGGCAATACAATGTGCTCAAAAATTGGATCGCCAATGGTGCGAAGTTCAAGGCGGGCGATGTTGAACAGCTCGAAGAATTACGAGTCACGCCCAGTGAGATTCACTTCAATCATCCGAGCGAGAAAATCGACTTGCGCGTCGTCGCCCATTGGGCCGATGGATCGTCCGAAGACGTGACGGAGCTGTGCCGCTACAGCAGCAACGATGATGCGATTGCCGCCATCGACGAATCCGGTCATGTCACGAGCGGCGAGACCGGTGATACGCATGTGGTCGTGTACTACGACAATGCGGTCGTTCCCATTCCGGTGCTGCGACCCGTGGCGACACCGCGCATTGCAAATGTTGCACCGGGCATGCACCCGGTCGATGCGGCCGTCGAACGCAAGATCGCCAAGCTCGGGATCGTGGCTGCGCCAGTTTGCAGTGACGAGGACTTCCTACGACGAGTGTCGCTCGACGTCACAGGCACCCTGCCCTCACCCGCGAATGTCCGAGACTTCCTCCAGGATCCGTCCCCGGATAAACGCACACGGTATGTCGACGGTCTTATGGAACGTCCCGCGTACGCAGCCTGGTGGGCAACGCGATTGTCGGATTGGACCGGCAACAACGAAGCCGAATTGAATAATGTATTGCCCGCCCGCAACGTGGCTTCGCGGTTGTGGTACGAATGGCTGCGCGAACGGCTCGCTCAAAATGTCTCCTACGACAAGATTGTCGAGGGCATCGTGATCGCCAACAGCCGTGATGAGAACGAGGATTACCAGTCCTACTGTGATTCGATGAGCGCCGCATGTCGGCCGGGCGGCGAAAAAGAATTCGCCCAGCGGGAAGGTATGCCGCTCTACTGGGCGCGGCGGAACTTTCGCCTTCCCGAAGAACGCGCCATCGGTTTCGCGTACACGTTTCTCGGCGTCCGTATCGAGTGTGCCCAGTGTCACAAGCATCCCTTTGACCAATGGTCCAAGGACGACTTCGGCGCGTTCTCAAGATTGTTCACGCCCATCAAGGTGAATCCGGGTGCGGTCGCTCGGGAGAGTAAGGACGAGCGAGACGAGATGCTCACGAGTCTCGGAGTGAGTGACAGTTTGAAAGGCAACTTACTCCGCAAGAAACTGGCCGAGTCCGTCATGGACGGCAAGACCGTCCCATTCGGGGAATTGGTGGTCGACACTTCGGGCGTCGTCCAGCGTGCCAAGTCACAAGCGGTGCAAGCCAAGAAAACGGGCAAGAAGTCCGCGCTCCGTATCCCCACCGGTAAAATCCTCGGTGAAGCGAGCGATGTCGGGCTCGATCACGATCCGCGCGTGGCGCTGATGAGTTGGTTGCGTGCCCCGGAAAACCCCTATTTCGCTAAAGCTGTCGTGAACCGTGTTTGGGCCAATTACTTCGGGATTGGCATCGTTAATCCGACCGACGACATGAACTTGGCGAACCCTCCCGCGAATGCCGAATTGCTGGACTATCTTGCCACGGAATTGGTGGCCCATGATTTTGATTTGAAGTGGCTGCATCGGGAAATCACGTCGAGCGAGACGTACCAACGCAGTGCCGAGCCCAACACGACGAATGACTTCGATCGTCGGAACTTTTCGCGGCACATCCCGCGTCGTTATCCGTCCGAGATCGTTCACGATGCTGTGCTGCTTGCCACGATGACGGACGCGCGGGCAACCGAGACGCTGCGAACTCTCGAGGGGATGGCGATCACGGACGCGCTAGCAATCTTCGGGGCTGGCAAATCGAGTACGTTCGCACTCGAAGTCTTTGGTCGATCCCAACGTGAATCGAACTGCGATTGCGATCGCAGCGACGCGCCGAGTTTGCTGCAATCCGTTTACTTGAGAAACGATATCGATATCCACCGGCGGCTCGCCGATCGCAGCGGCTGGGTTGCGGCGAGTTGCCAAGAACTCGGCTTTGAACTTCCCTCGGCCGCCGAGGACAACATGAACGACGGCGAACAAAATCGTATCGAGCGTGTGATGAAAATGATCGAAATGCGACTAGCCGAGTACAACGGATTGCCCGAAAGACGGCAACGACAAATGCTCCCGAAATTGCAAACTCAATACGAGAAGCTGTCGCAGCAACTCAGCGAAAATGGCGTTTCATTGCCGCCCCTCGCCAGGTTGCTCAAGAATCCATCCATGCTGCGGGCTCAGGAGCACGCGGGTGGTTCCGCATCGCATGACGTGGACGGTTCGGGGTCGCTCGAGCGACTCGTGCAAGACGCCTACTTGCGAACGCTGTCGCGAATGCCGACACCGGACGAAATGGAAACGTCGATAACGTTTGTCAACGAAGGTTCATCCCCGGCCGAGTCAGTCAAGTCGCTGTTGTGGGCGCTGCTGAACACCAAAGAATTCATCATCAGTCACTGAGCATCCTTAAAAGCCACTGAGAACGAGGAACGTGAAATGAAACGACACCACACTTGCGATGGTCTTCGCCGACGCGACATGATCAAAGCCGGATGTTTGGGCATGGGTGGATTGACGCTCGCTCAATACGCACGACTGGCTAGCGCCGGGCAAGTCAGCCCCACTCGCGCTAAGCGAGCGATCTTCATTGAGTTGCCCGGAGGTCCGTCCCACTTGGACACGTTTGACCTCAAGCCCGATGCCCCGGATACGGTTCGAGGGACGTTCAAGCCGATCGCCACCAACGTTCCCGGTATTCAAATCTCGGAACACTTACCCAAGCTCGCGGGCGTCGCCGACAAGTTCGCGATCCTGCGCGGAGTGAGCCACACGCTCGCCGCACACCAACTCGGACGCGAGTACGTGAACACGGGCAGCCGTCCGCTTGCGTCTCTCGACTACCCGTGCTACGGCTCGGTGTTGTCGCGCGAGCGACCCGGCGATGACGATATCCCCAGCCAAGTGGCTGTCCCCAAGGCGGGTCATGGTCCCGGTTTCCTAGGGATTCGTTACGCCCCCCTCGAAACGAACTCGATGCCGAAATTCGGGCAACCTTACGCCGTCCGCGGCTTGTCACTCGCACCCGGCATCGGTGTCGAAGAAGTCGCCCAGCGGCAACAATTGCTCAAGAAGCTCGATCGACGTTTTGCTGAAATGGATGACGTCGGTGGGCTCGTCGACGGTCTGGATCGTTTTGGCGAACAAGCCTACTCGATGATCACCTCCCCCCGAGCCCGCAAGGCATTCAATATTGGCGAAGAGCCCGAAAGTTTCGCGAAGTTGTTTGGCGAGGATCCGTTCGGGCAAAGTTGCCTATTGGCACTGCGACTCGTCGAGTCCGGCGTCTCACTCGCCAGCGTCCAACTCGGTGGTTGGGACACCCACACCGATAACTTCACGAAGCTCAAGGACGAGTTGCTGCCCAAACTGGACGCTGGACTCAGCGGACTTTTGGTGGGCTTGGAAATGCGAGGGCTGCTCGACTCGACGGCGGTGATGGTGACGGGCGAGTTCGGCCGCACACCCAAGATCAATGAACGTAGTGCCGAGGGTGGTCGCGATCACTACCCTCGATGCATGTTCATGCTGATGGCCGGTGGTGGTGTTCGCGGCGGCCAAGTCATCGGCGAAAGCGATGACACGGCGGCGGGCCCTCGTCACGAAGCCATCACGCCCGACGACGTCGCCGCCAGCTTCTACTGGAATCTCGGCATCGACCCCTCGATCGAGTACCAAACCGACACCGGTCGCCCCATCACCCTCGTCCGTGACGGCAAGGTCATCGAGAGGCTATTCAGTTAAGCAGGCATTACCAGCTCCCGCTCAACGCTCGGCTACAACAACTGCTCGATGATCCCGACGGTTGATGCCGCTGGATTGAGTGGTCGGTCGTCATTTCGACGTGATCGAGATCCCAGCACTCGATTGCGATCCAGGATGCTTCAGGAATTTGCAATCACAGAGTTGCGGGCGAATCGCCTGTAGGAACCTTCATAACTGTCGCTTGACGGATCTGCAATTCAACGTTTGAAAGGTCACACAGACCCTGCAACTTGACTCGTCCCGGATCTGGCTTGACCCATTTAGGCAGTGTGATTCGTGAGCGAGCGCCCGTGAATTTTCCCACGAGGATTCCGTCGAGAGCCACTTCAATATCGACGTTGTCAGACTGATGTCGGACCTTTCCACTGAGCAATTGCCATTTTTGGGATGTGAGCTTCGCATCGTTGTTGCTGTAGGTCGAGACCGCTTCACGGTTCACTCCATAGTCAACGCCATCGATCATAAGCAGCCCGCTTCCATTTGGCGACAGATCGATTCGAATCGCTTGTTCATGACCGAGAGGCAAATCCACTTGCAGCGGAAATATTCGATCCGTTTTAAAGCTAAGTTCCAGGTCGTAGTCTCCGCTGGCTTCCTGGCTGAATTGGAGTCCGAGCCATCCCTTGGTGAAGGATTGAGCGATTCCATTGCCCACCAAAATGTCGCCATTGAATTGCCAACTGAACGCTTCTGTTTTTAACTTGGATACATCAAGCCCCGCGAGTAGATCGACTCCAGTCGCGACGAGTCGGCGGACCCGTATGCTCCGATACGAAGTTTCACCGTTGATGGACTGAAGCAATAGGTGATTGTTCGGATGGCTGCCGATTAAATCCTTGCCAGTAAACGTTGATTTGAGCTTTGCGTCACGAAACGAATCGCTGGCCGTGTCATACTCCAATACTTTGCGTTGATTGAGCCAGTGTTCGATCTTTGTGCCCGAACAAATAATGCGAGTCGTATTCCATTCTCCGAACGGGTGCATAGCGTCCTGCGTCGGCGCTAGTAAACCATAAAGTGAGGCTGTTTGTCTTTCTGGTGGATAGATCGCGGGGTCGGAGTGGTGATCCGCGATTTGGTACTCGTTACCAGCGACAATGCCTTGGTTCGCCTCGTCGCGATACATGATTCCGCCGTTTGCACCGGCGCCGATCTTCCATACGGCTTCCAACTCGAAATCAGTGTACTGATCCTTCGAGACGGCGTTTGATCGGCCGCCGTTAGCAACGAGCAAGCTGTTTTGGACGCGGAAGGGTCCGAGCGTTGACCAACCCGTAGTTGAACGACCATCAAACAAATCTTCCCATGGCGGATCGACGGACTTTTCCGGGGACGGTTGAGAGGTCGATGGCGGATTGATGACGTCGATTTTCGCCGGCAATTCCGCGGTCGTATTTGCAGTGTTACTGCCTCGAGTGATCAAGAACGTTGCGGCGATCATCAGCAGCAAAAGTGAACCGGCGGCAATCGACCAAGAACGATTCGCAAGCAGTTTGTTCGCTGCACCGACCGGCTTGTCTGACTGTCCAGATCGAAAGTCCCTCGCAATCCGAGGCGAAGTTTTGATACGGATTGATTCGGAGGAAGTTGCAGTCGGACTAGCGAGCGGCTGATTGACTTTGAACACGCCGGACGAGTTCGCTTGGAAGTCCCGGTCGATGTCTCGCGACGAGGAAGGTATATCGTCATCGCGATCGAGATTCGTCTGGCGACGTAAAGCATCGATTGACTGCATCACCTCCGTCATCGATTGAAAGCGATCGTCGGGGGCTTTGGCGATCATTCGCTGCAGCCAATCGTCCATCTCGCTTGCCGCGTCCGAGCGGATCTCACTCAGTACCCGCAGCGGCGCGTGCTGGTGAGCCACCAGCTTTTTCACCATCGACTCGCCAGGATAAAGCGGTTCTGCCGTAACCAGGTACCAAAACGTGGCCCCGAGCGAGTAGATGTCGGCTCGCGCGTCGGCGCTGCGCGTATCCAGTGCTTGTTCGGGGGCCATGTAGTCGACGGTCCCCATGATGTGACCGCTGTGAGTCAGTTGATCGTCGAGATTCGGTGAGTCACCGAGAATGCGTGCCAGCCCGAGATCCAATACGCGAACGATCTCGTCCCGGCCAAGTAATAGGTTGGCGGGCTTGATATCTCGGTGGATGATGCCGAGTCCGTGTGCATACGCCAAACCCTTGGCGGCTTGCTCGATGTAGTTGATGGCTTTGGCGATCGGCAGCCGCCCTTGCTCGCGAACCTTCGCGGCCAAGTCCTTGCCGTCAACAAACTGCATCACCAAGAAATGGGTTCCGGCCGATTCGTCAGCGTCATAGGAAGCAACAACGTTGGGGTGGTCGAGCTTGGCTACCGCCCGCACTTCACGCTGAAATCGCTGGATCGATGACGACGTCTTGACGAGTTCGCGAGGCAACACCTTCACGACGACGATGCGGTCCATGCGGCGGTGAATCGCTTTGTAAACCATGCCCATTCCGCCCTGGCCGATCTTGTCCAAGATCAGATAATTACCGAGCGCCAACGTCGACCCGCTACCGTTGTACAACTGTTGAGCTTGAAATACCGTCACTTTGTTGCTGCGAACCAAGTTCTTAGCAAACGCCCGCGTGGCCTCGCTCGCCGACAACGAGCTGACGGTCGCTTGCGCACTACTCAACTCGGAATCCGAGAGCAAGCCAAGCTCCGAAACCTGACGGCAAAAAGCTTCGAGCGAAACGGGCATGACGGAGGTTCTCTTCACGGTATCGATAGTGTTCATTGCTTGTTGAATCGGAATGCACGCGGCTTACGCCTTGCCATGGAACGGTCGCAACGCGTTGTCCATGGCTGACGCGGAAGCGTAACGCCGGGTGGCGTCGGGGTGCATTGATTTTTCCATGGCGTCGATGAGCAATTGTGGGAGTTTCATGGCCGTTGGCTCGGTGGCTGAGAAACGGACTCCCATCGCGGCCATCGGTGGATGCTTGCCGACCAGGAATCGATACAGACAGGCTCCGGTGGAGAAAATGTCTGCGTTCGGGCCGACCGTTTTGGAGCTTTTGATTTGCTCGGGAGCCATGTAGGCGATCGTACCGCGGAGCGATACATCGTCGGTCATCGCACTGAACCCGGCGTGCTCGTAGCACTTCGCCAAGCCGAAATCGGCGAGCTTGACCTGCAAGCGATGGGCATCGCGGTAAGCGAGAATGTTGCCCGGTTTGATATCGCGATGGACGAACTTCTTCTCATGCGCGTAAGCGAGCGCTTGCAATATTCGCGATACGACCCAAGTCGCTGTCTTGACTCGGGTGGCGACGCTTTGGGCACTGATGAGCTGCATCAAGTCAATGGTCTTGATCAACTCCATCACCAGAAACGGTTGCTGGTTGTGAAAGCCGAACTCCAAACAGCGAACGATTCGCGGATGATTCAACTGCGATAGGATTGAGGCTTCGCGGGCGAACAATTGCACGAGTTTCTCAGAGACATCGATCGATGAGTGAATCAGCTTCACTGCGACTTCTTGGCCCGACCCACGGTGCTTGGCGTGGTAAACCGTCGCCATGCCGCCTTCACCGAGTTCCTTCAAAAGCTCGTAGGAACCCACAGTCTTGGGAAACGATTCGCGAGCGGGTTGCGGCTTGGATGTTGCCGGTGCGACCGTCTCGGTCATTTCTACCGTCGCTGGCTTGGTGTTCACCGAGCTTGCCAGTTCAAGCAAGTTGACCAACTCAAACAAAATTTCCGTATCACCGGCGCCGAATTGGTCGCCATGACTGAGCGTGGCATGAATGACGCGGACGCCGTTGACGCGGGTCCCGTTGCTCGAAGAATTGTCGAGTAATTCTCCGTAAGGAGGGCGAATGTCGAGTCGTAGGTGTTCTCGCGAGAATGCTTTTTCGTCGGGCAATCGTAATTGTGAAGGTGCTTGACGGCCGATGGTGAGTGCCGTCGCGCCAGCGAACGTCCACGACAAGCCCGTATGCGGACCGCTAATGACGCGCAGCCTCACCTGCACCGCTGACGCGGGTTTCGAAGTCTCGATTTGAATGGTTTGGTCGCTCATGCCGGCTTACGATTGGTTACGAATGGCCTTCTCGGCATCGAACCTAATCATGACGTCTCCATTTTTCAGTAACAATTAGAAAAAAGAGAAATCATCGTCCGTTGTCGGCTCCTTGAGAATGAAGGCCAGCTCACGCTGTCTCGCGATATTTTCCAGCAGGATCGTCGATTGCCCCCGATCGGTTTGTTGACTTGACTTGCGCCGCCTGTCCGGCTGGTTCTGGGAAGTGAACGTCTTTGTTGCCGTGGCTTGACCGCTGACACTGGATCACATGATTCCAGATGGGTATCGCGTTTGCTAATCTTCACGGTCGACCGCCTTGACCAAACTTGAAAGCCCCACAGACCGATGATGGAGCCGGCGGCGCAGGATCCGAAACCAGCATGATAGCGACGCATGAGTGAACCATCCCCACAGTCTAATCGGCTTCATTTTCCCGATTCCGAAGTTCGGTCACTGCACGGCAATACTGAATGGGCGGTGCGGTGGTTTTTGCAGCGAGTTCGATTGTATCTTGGCGAGAACTTGAAGAGCCAGACGGTCTTTGGTCCGGTCGTCACACCCATTTACGAACCTCGTCAGCACCAGATTCATCACCTCATCGTCATGGGTGACCGGAATGTCGACCAACTACTGGCGCTGGCAAAAGAATCGAGGGCATCGACGGCGAGGAACATCGCCCCACCATTGATCATCACCGAATCAGCGATCCTGCAGTCCTGTGACGTATTTCCGCTCGAGTGGTTGGATATCGCCCAGTTTCACTACTCGGTTTTTGGCGATCCGGGACTGAGCAAATACACCCTCCAGCCCTCCTTGGTGCGGCTACAGTGCGAGCGGGAGCTACGTTCTCTCGACCTCTTGCTGCAACGAGGTCTTCTTGCCAGTGGAGGTCGCGTGAGGAAAATTGGACGGCTGGAGCGCAGCGTCTCAGATACGTTGATCCGCGTCATTCGCGGTATCGGTTGGTTGGCGGGTGACCGCAAGGGACAATTGCCCCTCGAGCTTTGTGCTCGTTGTGTCGAGATCGTCGGCTTCGACTTGCAGGGCTGCCGCGAGGCGATTCGAGCGGATGGCCGGCATGACCTTGAAACTTTGCGTTTATTGCTTAAGGAAATTGGCGAATTATCCGAGTGGGTCAATCACCTCAAAGTGGTTAACTCATGAATCGTTTCCGAGCCAACATTGACTTTTTGGCTATCGCCCAATGGGTGATCACCTTTTGGATCATCGTGGGTTCCCAGGCGATCGGTTGGGCCAAGGTGCAGGTCGACGATGACGGAACGTTCATCATTGACCGAGCGAAGGTTTTCTCAGCTCAACGCGAAGAGCAACTGGAAGGCTGGTTGGCGGAGCTCGAGCAAAAGACGGGTGCTCAGCTCAAAGTTCTGACCGTCAAATCGACCGACGGAGAAGATGTCTTCAACTTTGCCCAACGGACCGCTGCATCCTGGGCACTCGGCGGTCGCAAGCTCGATGACGGAGCCCTCATTGTTCTAGCCGTCAACGAACGTCAAGTAAGAATTCAGACGGGATATGGCATCGAACCGATTCTGCCAGATAGCTGGTGTGGTACTCAGTCGCGAGATGTGGCGGGTCAATACTTTCGAGTGGGCGACTATTCTGGCGGACTCGTCGAGCTCGCACTCCGCGCCGCCAATCGCGTCGCCCAGGCCGAGGGTGTTCAACTCGCCGGCGTCCCAGAACCACAGCGTTTTGTCGACCAAGACCCAACGGATGCGACGGCCATCATTGTTGTCCTGCTGGTATTCTTCCTGGTTCTATACTTTGCTCGCCGTCAACGGGGACCGCCACGTGGTCGTGGGTACGGTGGACGTGGCCGTGTCGGCACCGGATGGTGGGGCGTCCCCACTTCGACTTGGAGCAGCGGCGGCGGCTCCTTCGGACGCAGCGGAGGATTCGGCGGTGGCGGTGGCAGTTTCGGCGGCGGCGGCGGCTTTGGCGGCGGCGGCGGTGGAGCCAGTTGGTGACCTAAAACCATTCTTCATTGAAATTACCCATGCAAATAACTCATACCTGAAAGCAATCACGTGAAACGTTATCTACCCATTTTATTGATCGTCGGATTTGCACTGGTGCTGGTGAGCGGTTGCGGCATCTCAGGCTACAACCGCGTCGTCGTGATGGACGAGGGGGTGGAAGCCGCTTGGGCCCAAGTCGAAAATCAACTGCAACGGCGTTACGACTTGATTCCTAATTTGGTGGCGACCGTGAAGGGTATCGCCGCCCAGGAGAAAGATGTGTTTATCGGTGTCGCGGAGGCACGTAACCAATACAACCGCGCTAGCGGAGTGAACGAGAAGGCCGCTGCGGCATCCATGGTGGAGCAGGCTTTGGGGCGATTGATAGCCGTTCGCGAAGATTATCCGGAACTCAAAAGCAATGAGTCTTTCTTGAAGCTTCAAGATCAACTCGAGGGTACTGAAAATCGTATCGCGGTAGAGCGAGGCCGCTACAACGACACCGCACGTGACATGAACTTATATGTCCGCGCATTTCCAGGCCGTATTTGGGCGATGTTATCAGGCGTGGACCAGGCGGAGTACTTCGAGCTCACCAATGATGCTGCCAAACAGGCGCCGTCCGTCGACTTCTCGAGAAGCGATAAAAGTTTTTAGCGTTCTGAGACTTGAAATAAAGTTTTGGGCAGTCGCCGACTGAGGCCCTGGCTGCCAGATCCTCGTGTCGGCGTTATGGAGAACGAGTGTGGCACGTAAGAGACTCCTCAACGATAATTGTGCCGCTAAACATTTACTGCCTAAGCTTCGTGGCGAGAGCGTTCAGGTAAAGGGAGCGATTGAAAACCGGTCCATCCGGGTTTATCGTGGATGGAGGTCCAAGTCACCGCAGTAGAAATAGATTGCAGTCTTGAAGTTTACACGGTTGCGGTAGCCTCCGACGCGACGCTTGATTGACATGATTTTGCTGTTCTGTCCTTCGGCGACCACGTTGGTGATTCCGTGCGTGCAGTAGCTGACAACATTGACGAGTCTGTCTCGAATGGTCTTGGCAACTTTCTTCAGAGGAGTCAGCTTGGTATGGATAACCCGCCTTTACCAATCCTTGAGAAACGCAGTCGCCGAAACTGCGTCATCGTGATGCCACAGATCGCGAAGCATCTCCTTGTACGCCCATGCCTTGCCCGTTTCTAGTTCCTGCGAATAGATCGCCTCGAAACGTTCTCGCTGGGCATCCGTCAGGTTCTCTTGTCCGGTGAGCCACAGATAGCGTTCCCGTCAGAGATCGCTTCGGCCGTGCTGTTGTCCAGGTCGTAAACCATCGTGATGTAGTTGTGGCCTTTGCGGAATGCCTTCTCATCGATACCGATACATGGCATGACATTGCTGGTCTTTCGAGCCATGCCCCTGGCGACCGCCTTGTGGAGGATGTGCCAGGTCTCATCCCAACTGGCCCGAAGACTGAAGGACAATTCGAATTGGAATGCAGTACCACTGAGCGTACACCTAAGCCACGTTGAATCGTCGGAACCAACCAAGCATGGCTGTATGGACCGCATAGCACATCAGTCCGAATCCGGTGACGCCGATCAGGATCTTGCCGTAAGCCTGAGATGCAATCGCGGCTAAGGCATCGCTCATGCCGGCGATCTCGCCGTCATTCGTTCCTTGAATCGCGGAGGTTAGTAAGAACCCTCCTATGATGGCGAATGCGATACCGCGTGTACTCAACCCGATGCGACCGGTATACAACGCAACATTGCGGCTCGTTTCGCTCATCGCGGTAAAGTTGTATTTTTCCACGAACTTCGCCTGATACGCTTTATAAACGAAGTAACAGGCAACCCCGATGGTGATCGTACCCGCAATTCCCAGTATCACGCGGCCCCAGGTTGAGTCCAATAGAGTGCTCGCGGCACTGCTGCTTGAATCTGACGAACCGCTTCCCCAACCCAACGCGAGTGACCCGGCGAAGCAACCGAGCGAGAAGTACGACAGCCCGCTAATCACGTAGCCCGCTCGCTTGATGATCCCTTTCGCGTCATGACCGGCACCTTCGGTGTCTTTGGCTGCTTGCACCCATCTCCAAGCGGTGTAGCCGATCAGCCCGATTGCTACGAGTCCAAGGAGCACCTGCCCGAAAGGCTGCTGACCGATTTCGCGAATTGCGTCGCGTGCCCCTGCTGACTCACCACCCGAACCGATCGCGAGCTTGAAGGCGAGTAGTCCAATAATGAAATAAACGGCCGCTTTTGCAAAATGTCCAGCCCGGCCCATTGTTTCGACCCATGCAGGAACTTCAGGAAGCGATGCCATTTCAATGCCGCGCCATGTTTTCATTTGAGAGACGGACATAAACAGGCCTCATTGGTTTGCGTAGGTGGAGAAGTCCTGACACTCATCTGCAAAGGCCATGCCACCTATGTCAGCGACAGTTGCAAGTGTCGCATCGCTGACGGAATGCGCTTTGCGACAACTTGTTGACGGTCGTAACGACGCTGCGTACTAATGACCCTTCAACGCAATCTGGCTTCCATCCAAGTTCTACCTCCGCAAGATGATTACGATCCGAGCGTATGCTGTCCATTGTCTGACCGCTTCCGGAATTATTACCGCGGCGTTTGCAATGCGCGAAATTGCTTCCGTGGACTGCGATTAGCGAATCGTGTTTTTGCTCCTCTTGTTGACGACACTAATCGATTCCATCGATCGTCCGCTCGCCCGTCGTTTTAACATCAAGCACGATGCTCCTGCGATTGACGGACGCACGATTGACGACTTGCTGGACTATCTCACGTTCGCGTTCATTCCGTTGATGTTAGTGTGGCGGATGAACTGGATTCTTGATGGCTTCGGCTGGACGGTTTCCCTCGCAATGGCCGCGAGCCTATTCGGTTTCGCGAATCGGGATGCGCAGAATGAGGCCGACGGATTCTTTCGAGGCTTTCCTTCGTACTAAAAGGTTTTGCTTTCTACGCTGGCATTCTGCACGCGGTCAGCGGGCCATGGTCGGTGACACTCTTGCTGTGGGTGCTTGCCGAACTAACCGTTGCACCCGTCCGATTCATTTACCCCAATCTTGCCGCGCGTCCATGGCGAATCTGGCTTCTGGTAGGAACATTTGCTTGGGGCTGCCTAATGGTCTCGATGCTTTACGACTACCCGTATCCGCCGATTTGGCCCACGTTGACATCGTTGATCTACCCAGCCTTCTACGTCGCAGCGTCGACCTGCTTAGCTCGATGAAGACGGCCTTTCGTAAGGTCGACTAACACTTGTGTGCTACGATTCTCTGCGTGGCATACCAATTGCAGCTGACTCATCGTCGACAAGTCACTCCGTCAAATTCGGTGTCGAGCAGGAATATGAAAGCTGTCATTATCTCAGTCTTTTTCGCATCCCTGATCCTAGCGACTGCGGGGCTATTTACATCCGTGTTGAGCGTCCTATTGCTCATCTTTGCTGGGATTTTGTTCGGTATATTCGTGCATGCGATCAGTGCTTGGCCCACCGAAAATACTCCACTGTCCTATCTCGCCAGTTTTCTAGGCGTTGCGACGCTGATGTTGCTCTTGATTGGCATCGGCTGCTTCAATCTCGGCTCGCAGATTGTTCGTCGTACGGACGAGTTATGGAATCAACTGCAATCGGCAGTTCAAACGGCGGACGAAAAGCTGGCACACAACGACTGGATCAGTGAGCGTTTACCGAGTGTTTCGGAAATTCAAGATAAAGTTGCCCAGTCA